>CALWSX010000114.1 GCA_944384285.1 uncultured Lachnospiraceae bacterium | reverse complement strand
ATCTTCTTGGAAAAGTGTTTAATAAATCATTTGGGTTTTTCCGTACATCATTTGATATATCATTAACATCACTTGCAGCAATTCTTTCATTTTTCTTCCTCAGAAAGATTGTTGGTATTAGAGAAGGAACTGTTTTAGCAGCGTTATTAATTGGTAATATTGCAAATATCTTTATACCAATAAGCAGAAAACTTTGGAGAATTTCATCACAACCAAAAGAAAAAGAAGTTGTTAATTCAGAAGTATCATTCTAAATTAAAAATTCCTGTTTATATTTATAATACTCCTCTCAGGCTGCCGTTTTTCGGCAGTCTTTTTAATTTGTTTTGATTTTATATTTTAATTTAGTTATTATTAATTAAAAAAATGAAAAAGAAATATATATGTTTTAAAGAGTAAATATTTGTGCAATTTTAAGGATTTTATGCCTTAAAAGTTTTTGAATTATGTAAAAATATTTATAATTATTTTAAAAAGTATTGTTTAACAATACTTTTTTTATGTTTTGTGAAAAATATAGGAATTTAATATAACTAACACAAAAATATGATAATTTTGGCATAAAATCCCATATTAAAATGTGAAAATTTTTATAAATTGTGCTTGTATTTATAAATAAAATATATTAAAATAAAAATGTGGTTGAAAAGGGTGCAAAAATATTAAAAAATACATGATTTGGTGATAAAAATGCTTGTAGGAGAATTCCCTCACTCTCTTGACACAAAAGGGAGATTAATAATTCCACAAAAATTAAGAAGCAGCCTCGGTGAAACTTTTGTTGTTACAAAAGGAATTGATAGCTGCTTATTTGTGTACCCTTTAGAAGAGTGGAAAATTTTTGAGGACAAGCTTAGAAAACTTCCTTTAGTTAATCCTGATGCTCGAAAATTCGTGCGTTTTTTCTTAGCAGGAGCAATAGAATGTGAAGCAGATGCTCAAGGTAGGGTACTTTTACCTGCAAAATTAAAAGAATATGCACATCTTAAAAAAGATCTTATTTCTGTTGGTATTATTAACCGTGTTGAAATTTGGGACAAGGATACATGGGAAAAATATAATAGTGAAAATGATGATTTAGATTTTGATTTTGCGGCAAAAATGGAGTCATTTGGAATTTAATTTTTAAGTAGGAAGAGGAAAGCATGGAATTTCATCACGTATCTGTATTATTAAATGAATGTATAGAAAATTTGAATATTAAAGAAGACGGAATATATGTTGACGGAACTTTAGGCGGTGGAGGACATTCATATGAAATATGTAAACGTCTTGGAAAAAATGGGCGTTTAATAGGTCTTGACCAAGATATGAATGCAATTAAAGCTGCCAAAGAAAGACTTTCGGAGTTTTCTGAAAAAGTTACATTTGTACATGATAACTTTTCAAATTTAAAGTTTGTACTTCAAAGTCTTGGAATAGAAGGTGTTGATGGAATACTTTTAGATCTTGGAGTATCTTCTCATCAGCTTGATGAAGCCGAAAGAGGTTTTTCTTATATGAACGATGCTCCGCTTGATATGAGAATGAATGTTGAAAATTCATTCACAGCTTATGATGTTGTAAATACATATAGTGCAAAAGAGCTTGATCACATAATAAGCAGTTATGGAGAAGAAAGATGGTCTAAAAGGATAGCAGAATTTATTGTTTCTGAAAGAGAAAAAAAACCTATAGAAACAACTTTTGAGTTGGTTGAGGTTATAAAAAAAGCAGTGCCAAAAGGTGCAAGAAAAGATGGACCGCATCCGGCAAAAAGAACTTTTCAAGCTATTAGAATAGAAGTAAACGGAGAGCTTTCTATATTGGAAGATGCCGTTTCAGACATGACAGAAGTGTTAAATGATGAAGGAAGGCTTTGTATAATAACATTTCATTCCCTTGAAGACAGATTAATAAAAAATGCTTTTAAGACAGCAGAAAACCCATGTACATGCCCTGTAGAGTTTCCGGTGTGTATATGTGGAAAGAAGTCTAAGGGTAAAGTTATTACTAAAAAACCAATTCTTCCGACAGAAAAAGAAATTGAAGAAAATCATAGGTCAAGAAGTGCAAAGTTAAGGGTATTTATGAGAAAAAGGTAGGGTAAAATCAAATGAGAAAAAGTTTAGGCAATACTTTTTACAATAACCAGAAGACTTATAATTCTTATCAAAAAAATGCATTACAAAGAAACAGTTCACAAAATTATTATTCATACGGAAGTATAGCTTATAATCCGGAACATGTTTATGAAGAATTTGAGACACCTCTTAAAAGAAAAGTTGTTGCTAGACCTAAAGTAAAACAAAAAAACTATCTTCTTATAATGATTTTTGCAGTAATAGTTATATTTGTTAATTGTACATTAATAATGACAAGTTATGCAAAAGTACAAAATCAGAGATATCAAAATACTTTATTAAAACAAGAGCTTGTAAACTTACAAAGTGAAAATCATGTCAAAACCGCTGATATTCAGAATCAAATTTCTCTTGATTACATAGAAACAGAAGCTGTAAATAGATTAAATATGTCAAAACCACAGGAATACCAGATTAGATATATTGATGTTCCTAAAGAAAGTTACACTGTACATTTTTCATCTGAAGCTGATGAATAAAAATAAAAGAGGGTAAGCAATGAGTAAAAATAGGGAAAGACCAATGAAAAGTTTAATAAGAAAGAGAATGCAGATAGTTAGTTTCTTTCTTTTCTTAGGGTTAGTAAGTCTCTTTGGACGAGTTGCGTATTTAAAAATAGTTCATGGTGAAGAGTATGAGATTGCAGCAAAGACAACACAGGTAAGTGCTGTAGATGTTCCTGTTTCTCCAAACAGAGGCTCAATACTTGACAGAAACAATCAAACTCTTGCAATTAGTACTGTAGTTTATGATATAGTTCTTGATTGTAGAGTTCTATCAACTTTTGAAGAAGACCCAAAGACTCATGAAGATGAAAGAAAGAAAACTATAGATGCACTTTGTGCAGAATTTAGTGATTTAGATTCAAATCTTCTTTGGGATTATATAACAATAAATGAAAGCACAGGTAAGCCTAACTTAGATACAAACTGGAAAGTTCTTAAAAAGAAAGTTCCAAGAGAAACAAAAGAAAAACTTGAAGAACAAAATTTAAAAGGTGTAGTCTACCATGTAAACACACAAAGATCATATCCACTTAATACGTTCGCGTCTCATGTACTTGGTTTTATACGAGGAGATGCAAGTCTTGGACTTGAAAAAACGTATAATAAAGAAATGATGGGTGTTGAGGGTAGAACTTTTTTACAATATGAGGGCGGAAACAGAGCTACATATAAAGAAATAAGCCCTATTGATGGAAATACTATAGTAACAACACTTGATTTTACATTACAACAGTATGCTGAAGAAAGTGTTGAAAGATTACAAAAAGAATATAATCCAAATGCAAGTGCAGCAATAATTGTTGATCCAAATACTTGTGAAATTCTTGCAATGGCATCAACACCGAATTTTAATAATAATGATCCAACAACACCGATTGAGCTTGAAACAAATCCGGAGTTCAAACAAAGTTGGGAAACTATGACAGAAGAACAACAGTATGAGTATTTAAATAATACTTGGAACAACTTTAATGTTACAAGTACTTTTGAGCCAGGTTCTGTAATGAAACCTATTGTAGTAGCTGCGGCCCTTGAAGAAGGTATAATTACAGGAAGCGAAGGTTATTACTGCAGTGGTGGAAAACAAGTTGCGGACTGGAATATTCCTTGTCATCTTCGTACAGGTCATGGAAATGAAACCTTAGAAGATGTTCTCGCTAATTCATGTAACGTTGGTATGATGGATATAGCGGATAAAATGGGAAGAGATATTATGTATAAATATCTTAAAGATTTTGGAATAGGAGAAAACACAGGAATAGACCTCCCGGCAGAAGAAAATGCGGCAAGTCTTATGTATGAACTTGAAAAAATTGGCCCTGTAGAACTTGCAACTATGTCTTTTGGTCAGTCCTTTAGTACAACACCTATTCAGGTAATAACAGCTTTTTCTGCTCTTATAAATGGCGGAAATTATATGAGACCTTATGTTGTATCAAAAGTTCTTGATAAAGATGGAAATTGTATAGAAGAAACAAAACCAGAAGTAGTAAGAAAAGTTATTTCTGAAGAAGTATCTGAAAAAGTAAGAAATATGCTTGTTGCGACTGTAGAAAAAGGTACAGGAACAAGATCAAAAGTTGATGGATATTACATAGGATGTAAAACAGGTACATCACAGCAGGGTGTTCGTGCTCAGGAAAAATATGTTGTATCATATATGAATTATCTTCCGGCAGATAATCCTCAATATTTAGTATTTTTGATGATGGACAGACCGGAAAATCCTGATGTTGCAACTCCTGGATATGAAATGAAAACTTTGCTTGAAAATATAATCAGATATAAAAATATCGAACCATCGTATAAAGTTTCAACTAAAACTGCAAAAAGCTCAGAAGAAGAAAAAGTAACAGTAAAAGATTATGCAGGTTCAAGTCTTATAGGAGCAGCTCCTGAAATTGAATCTTTAGGACTTAAATATGAAGTTGTTGGAACTGGAAACAAAATAAAGAGTCAGGTTCCTAAAGCCGGAACATCGGTTGAAAAAGGAACAACACTTATTCTATATGTAGAAAAATCTGAAGAAGGAGAAAAAATAAAAGTACCGGATTTAAATGGGTTAACGTATGAACAGTCTGTTTCAAAATTGACGTCGTTAGGATTAAATGCAGTGATAGACGGAGAAAAAGAAGGAACAGTAATATCACAGTCACCGTCCCCGGGTATATTTGCTAAAGAAAACGGAGACGTAACTTTAAAATTCGGTTCAGAGAAAAAGGAGGATAGTTGATGAAAATACTAAAGAGACTTTCAATTTTTTTGGCTACAATATTAGTTTTAGTTTTTAGCATCAGTTCCGTTACTTTTGCTTATAATGTTCCTAAAAATATAAGAGTGGGGCTTGAATATAAATATAAAGAAGTAAGCTCTGTACCTTTGAAAAATGAAAAAATTGAAATAGGATATTTAGATGGTGATAGTTTTGTTTCACTTGGTGAAGAAAATAGTAATGGAGGATATAACTATACAGTTTATTCATCAAGCTATTTACTTATCGATGAAACTTACAGAGACTTGGAAGATGCAAAAGACACAGAAGATAAGTGTATAAGAGAAGGATTTAAAACAGCAATTTATTGTGATAACAATAAATTTAGTGTAGCGGTTTTAGATACGACTGACAGTAGAGATGTAGAAAATAAAACAGGATATAAAGTGTCAAAAATAAATGGTTCTCCATCTGTTTACATTGATGGAAACAAAACAGATTTTATTTATAAAAATGGTGTATATCCTGTTATAAAAGCGTTAGATAACGGAGAAATTATTAATCTCTCAGATAGAAGTTACAGAGGCCTTTTAGAAGTTGGTATTTATACAAGTAAAGGTCTCCTCACAGCAGTAAATATAGTTCCGCTTGAAGAATATCTTTATGGAGTTCTTCCATCAGAAATGCCAGCATCTTATGAAAAAGAAGCTTTAAAAGCTCAGGCAGTAGCGGCAAGAAGTTATACTCTTACAAGATTAAGTGTACATAAAGATTCAGGCTATGAAGTATGTGATGGAATTAACTGCCAGGTATATATTGGTTATGGTAACGAAAGTGCTGTAACAAACAGTGTAGTAGATGAAACAAGAGGACAAATTGCATATTATAATAATATGCCAATAAATGCTGTATATTGTGCATCTTCTGGTGGTGAAACTGAAGACTCAGAAAATGTATGGACTAATAAAGTGGAATATTTAAGGGGAGTAACTGATATATATGACCCTAAAGAAACATGGACAAGAACTTTTACATCAACTGACATTGAAACAATTTTAAGCAGTAAAGGTGTTAATATAGGTAAAGTTACAGATATTAATATTACACAAAAAACTGAGTTAGGACGAGTAATAGAAATAGAAATAATTGGTACAAACGGAAGTAAAAAATATTCTAACGATTCTGTACGATCATTTTTCAGACTTGGAAATAATTCGATTTTAAGCAAAAACTTTACAATAACTAAAAGTGGGGGAACAGGAGTCCAAACAACAGTAGTTGGAAATTATGTAACAAATTCCGATGTTGTAAATGCACCTACAGCTTATGTTGAAGGTTTAGGTAATATAAAAGTTTATGCTACAGATAATTATGTAATAGGTCAAAACGAACCTCTTTATAATGAAAAAGATGGAAAAGTATTTGTGCTTGGAAACGAGCCTACAACTCAAACAACAGGTGGTTCGTATACAACTTTTACCATTAACGGGAAAGGAAACGGACACGGAGTAGGTATGAGCCAAAAAGGTGCAAACGGAATGGCAAAACAAGGGTTTGATTATCAAGAAATTCTTAAATTTTATTATACTGGAATAGATATTTATTAAAATTTAAAATATTAAAAAAGATTATTGCCTAGGTAATTTTTGAATCTAGGCAATATTTTTTTGGAAAAATATTTAAAAATATGTAGAAAAATAGTATATAATATATTTTAGATAAAAAATTATATATCTTTAAATTTTAGAGTTAAATGAACGATAAGACTAGAAAGGATTAATATGAAGAGGGTAAAGAAAATAATAATTTCAATTATAATTATTTGGATTATTATGTTTGGAATAGACTTCTTTAAAGTAAAATCATTTGAAAAACCTGTTTTCTGTGTTTTACAGCCTGAATTTCAAGATGGCGGTTCGGGAAATTATATAGGATTAGGATATTCTTTTTATATAAAAGGTAACTTTATGTCATTTGATGAGTTAAAAGGTATAACAGAATATAAAATGAAATTATTTGGTGTAAATATAAAAAATGGGATCAGAGATTAAGTGTATGGTTACAATTTTATAAATATATGATACAATACTTTTTAGTAGTAAAAATTGGTTATTTTACTTGGGAAAAAATCTTGAAAGGGGACATATGCATTGAGGCTTGATGATGAATGTACACTTTCATATTATAAAGAAATTGCGGCTTTAAATGATTGCCATAATGTATATTTAGTTCAAAATATTGAAACTAAAAAAATATATGTAAAGAAGATTTTAACTATTTATAATAAAAACGTTTATAATTTTTTAAAAAATAATTCTATTAAAAATATTCCTTGTATATATGAAGTTA
>CALWSX010000113.1 GCA_944384285.1 uncultured Lachnospiraceae bacterium | reverse complement strand
TTTTAGAATTTAATAGTTTAGCATTTGCGTTATAGGTTTTAGACGAAGAATTAATTATTAAAAAGCTTTTAGAAATATTTACATCAGATATAGTAACATCACAATATCGTCCATATGTATCTGAAGTTGCAACATTATCTTTATTTAAAACGCCTCTTTGAACTGATTTAAGGGCTGAACCACTTTTTTTTAAACTGTTAATGGCAGCAAAAAGAGTTTGTTCACTACTATCACTGAAAGTTCCTATTTTGTCTGTGTTTAGTTTTACAAGGTCTAAAGTTTCTTTATCGGCAATAAAAGTTTTAGCCATTTTTAAATCGCCTCCTCAATATATAAAAGACCATCTTGTACACCTAAGTGATATAAAGTACCTGTAGTATCATCTTTTATAACTCCGCTGTACCCGTCCTGTCCTTTGTCTCCTGTATCGCCTTTGTCTCCTTTAATACCGCTTATGACTGTAACATCATTAACGTCTTTTACTTCGCAGTTATTAAACTGCATTTTAAATCTTGCTGGCATTTCAATACCGTTTGTATCAAGTATCTTGTGCCCCATTGCACTAATTTTTTCATATGTGGCACCATCTGTTGAGGCTTCTATAAAATTTCCCTCAACAAGGCGTAAGCCTTCTATATTTCCTGAAAACTTATTTACAGCATCAATAACTTCGTTGGTTTTTGGAATTATTACGTCAAGGCTTAATTCATCAAAGGCCCTTTGAGCCTCTGCTACAGGAAGACCTAAAGGGTTTGGTTTTACACGTATACCTTTTGTTGAATAATCTTCCTGTGTAAGTTTATGCAAATCTTTCATTTACTCCCTCCTTTATATTAATTTTACAGATAGATAGTAACATTAAAGAGGTTTTAAAAAATGTCAATTTTAAGTCAATTTAGATTGGTTTTGTTTTATTTATAAGTCATATAAAAGTTATTTTTATAATAAATTATAAAAAAAGGGTTGAGTATTTAATATGAAAATTATAACGGTAAGACTTGAACGAATAATTTCGGTTTTTTTTGCGTTTTTAATTATATTTGTAGGTATTTATACATATATCGAAGAAAGCAGAGCATTTTATGCAATGCTTCCAATAAGCAATAAAACAATTGTAATTGATCCTGGTCATGGGGGGAGTGATCCCGGAAAAACAGGGGTAAGTGGTCTTAATGAAAAGGATATTAATCTTGAAATATCAAAGAAACTTAAGCAATACCTTGAACAGGGTGGCGCAAATGTAATAATAACAAGAGATACGGATACATCTCTTGGTAGTGGTAAGAGTTCTGACATGAAAAGCAGGGTTACAATTGATGGTATAGAAAAGGCAGATATATTTATAAGTATCCATCAAAATGCTTACCCAAGCGAAAAGGTTTGGGGTGGGCAGGTTTTTTATTATAAAGATAGTGATAAAAGTAAACTTCTTGCTGAAAAAATTCAAAAAAGTATAGTATCAGTACTCCAAAATGATAATAAAAGACAGGCAAAACAAAATGATAATTATTATGTACTTAAAAACACAAAAATTCCGTCAGTTATAGTGGAATGTGGTTTTTTAAGTAATAGAAAAGAAGAAAAGCTTTTAAATACTGAAAAATATCAGGACGATATGGCATGGGCAATTTATGCGGGAATTGTAGAATTTTTTAAGGAAGAAAATAAAGTTTGAGGTATAAAAATTTTAATATAAAGAAAAAAGGGTATCAAAATTTTGATACCCTTAATTTTTGTTTTTAGTTTTCATTAATTAGTTCAATAACCACAATTTCCGGACGATTATTTATTCTAACAGGTATTATGCTGTTTCCAAGCCCACGGCTTACGACCATATTTGTGTTATTTTCGGTATATAATCCGGCATCGTATAAAGGGAAAAAACCTTGGTTTGGAGCTACAACACCGCCTATAAAAGGAAGTCGGACCTGACCTCCGTGAGCATGGCCGCTTAAAACTATATCTATGTTGTTTGAAACATAAGTTTCAAACAGTTCTGGTCTGTGAGAAAGAAGAATTTTGAAACTATCATTATTTTGTATAATGTTTTTTAATGTTTCATTAACAATGGCTTCTTGGTCAAAAAATAACATATCAGAAAAGTTTGGGTCATCTATACCTATTATTTCTATTGTGTCATTATTTTTTGTTATTTCTGTTGTGCCATTTCTTAAAACAATCACACCATTTTCAATTAATCCTTGTTCAAGTAAAGCATAATCTTTACAAGAAGCCTCATGATTTCCCGTTACATAATATACAGGCATAATTTCTGTTAGTTTTTTTGTAAAGGTTAATGCTGTTTCTATACTTGTATGGTTTCTGTCTATCAAATCTCCTGTAATTACAGCAATGTCTGCATTTGTTTCAGAAATTTTTGAAATAAGTTTCTCATTATCATTTCCAAATTCAGCATTATGAAGATCTGAGATATGTAAAATTTTAAATCCAGAAAAACTTTTCGGTAAGTTATCAAAACTTACCGAAATATTAGTTGTTTTTATTGAGTTGTTGCCCCAAAGTATCCATAAAAAAACTGCAAGTAAAACTATAAAGCTATAATAAATCTTTCGTTTTTTTATTTTCAATCTGTAAACTCCTTTTTTTATTCTCTTTCAAAGGATAAAAATCTTGTACCTTGGAAAGTTAAACTTCCTTTGTCATTTTCAACCATCATTCCATATTCTCTGTCCGGTACAACAAATTCTATTCTGTCGCCGCTTTCAACTTCAAATGTAACATAATATGTAGTATGAGAGTGATGCATATTGTTAGCGGAATTATGGTGGCGTACGTCCATTCTCTTAGTTACAACTACAGCATAAACACTTAAAACAGGAGATGCATCGTTTCGTCTGTTTTCTTTTATTTTTTTTATGATGGTGTATATAAAAAGACCAAAAAAACATAAAAACATTAAAATGAATATAATAGGGAATATGGCAAAAAAACCTCCCATAAAAGTATATGTACTCATACAATGTACCTCCTTTTTTCTTGTTTTTTATTCTGAAATTTTCTTTCGCATCATGAGGTCAAGAACTGCAACTTTTGGATCTTTTCCTTCAAATAAAACTTTGTTTATTTCTTCTGTAATAGGCATTTTTACATTATATTTTTGTGAAAAATGGTATGCGGCTTTTGCAGTATTAACACCTTCAACAACCTGACCTACAGTTTTTAAAGTTTCTTCAAGTGATTTTCCCTGACCGAGAAGTATACCGGCACGTCTGTTTCTTGAGTGCATACTTGTGCAGGTAACAATAAGGTCGCCTACACCAGAAAGACCTGAAAAAGTCAACAAATTTCCACCCATTGTAATACCAAGTCTTGCAATTTCTGCAATACCTCTTGTCATAAGAGCGGCTTTTGCATTATCACCGTATCCAAGTCCGTCAGAGATACCAGCCGCAAGAGCGATAACGTTTTTAAGAGCAGCTCCAATTTCAACACCTATAACGTCAGTGTTTGTATAAACTCTGAATACAGGACTCATAAAAACTTCTTGAAGCATATAGGCAATCTCTTCATTTTCAGATGCAATTACACAAGTAGTAGGAAGTGAAAGACCTACTTCTTCTGCGTGGCTTGGGCCGGATAAAACAGTAACTTCGCATTGAGGGACACATTCTTTTATAACGTCTGATAAAGTAAGATATGTAACATCTTCAAGACCTTTTGCAACATTCACAAGAATTTGGTCTTTGTTTAAATGTTTTGATGCAAGTTCTGCTGTTGGTCTTATAGCTTTTGAAGGTACGGCAAAAATAACTATTTCACCAAATTTGCAAGCTTCTTCAAAGTTATCTGTTATATTTAAATTTTCCGGAAACTTAACTTTAGGAAGATATATATAGTTTTCTTTTTGTTTAAGCATTTCCGGAATGGTTTCTGTTTCTCTTGTCCATGCAAGTACTGAATGACCGTTTTTAGAAAGAAGTACGGATAAAGCAGTACCCCAGCTTCCAAACCCGAGTACGGTTATTTTTTTCAAGTTACTCAACTCCCTTTATTAGTTTTTTTAAATGATAATTTGTTTTCATTATGATTAATAAGTCTTTGAATATTTGATCTGTGTCTTACAACTGTAATTATACATATTACAATAGCAAGTATAAAAACTTCGTTTCTTATTCCACATATAAAAAGAGAAATAGGATATGTAATTACTATTGCAAGGCTTGCAAGAGAAACATATCTGGTACAAAGACATGATAATGCAATAACAGCAATAAGTATTATAATTTTTGGGTCTGTACAAAGAGCATATGATAATATTAACCCAATGGTAGAGGCTATGCCTTTACCTCCTTTAAATTTAAGGTAAAAAGGAAATATATGGCCTAAAACTGCTCCAAATGCACCATAAAGTCCTGCGAGGTAAGGAATTCCAACGCTGCCCTCTAAATGTCCAAACAAAAACTGTGTTAAGAAAAAGGCTACTATTGATTTTGCAATATCACATACAAAAGTAATTAAACCTGCTCTTTTTCCAAGAACCCTAAGTGCATTTGTTGTGCCTAAATTTCCACTGCCATAATTTCTAATATCCACTTTATAAAATTTCCCCACAATATAAGCGGATTGAATACAGCCAATAAAATATCCGACAATTATACAAAAAATTCTAAACATATTTTACTCTCCTGCTAATACCCTTTATTTTGCTGCTTTTTCTCTTATGATAATATGGATAGGAGTGCCGGAAAAACCAAAAGCATCTCTTAATTGATTTTCTATATATCTTTTATAAGAGAAATGGAAAAGTTCTTTACTGTTTACAAATATAACAAAAGTAGGAGGTTTTACACTTACTTGAGTCATATAATAAATCTTAAGCTGTTTTCCTTTATCAGAAGGAGGCTGTTGCATAGCAGTAGCTTCAGCAAGAACATCGTTTAACACACCTGTGCTAACTCGTCTTGCATGGTTTTCATTAGCCTCTTTAATAAGCTCGATAAGTCTTGAAACTCTTTGACCGCTGTGAGCTGATATAAATACTCTTGGCGCATAGGACATATAAGCAAGGTCGTTTGCTATGTCTTTGAGATATTTATTCATAGTTTTATCATCTTTTTCAATGCTGTCCCATTTGTTAACAGCGATTACGGCAGCTTTGCCTTTTTCGTGAGCAATTCCTGCAATTTTTGTATCCTGTTCTGTTACACCTTCGTTTGCGTCGATAACAAGTACGGCAACATCACATCTTTCAACAGCTGTTAAAGCTCTAATTATACTGAATTTTTCGATATCTTCTTTTATTTTTGACTTACGTCTCATTCCGGCTGTGTCAATAAACACAAATTTTTGACCGTCTATTACAATAGGTGTGTCAACGGCATCTCTTGTTGTACCCGGAATATTGCTTACTATAAGTCTGTCTTCACCTAAAATTCTGTTAATAAGAGAAGATTTTCCAACGTTAGGTTTTCCTATTATAGCAACTTTAATAGTATCTTCGTCATACTCGTTTTTGTCATATTCAGGGAAGAGTTTAACAACTTCGTCAAGAAGATCTCCAAGACCTAAAGCCTGACCTGCAGAAACAGGAATAGGGTCGCCAATTCCCAAAGAATAAAACTCATATACATCTAAATTTTCTTTTGTCATAACGTCAACTTTGTTAACAGCAAGAACAACAGGTTTTTTTGATTTTCTTAAAATATTTGCAACCTGTATATCTTCTTCTGTAACGCCTGTTTTTACGTTTACAACAAATATAATAACATCTGCTGTTTCTATAGCGATTTCTGCCTGCTGTAAAATCTGGCGAAGTATAATATCGTTTGCACTAGGGTCCATACCGCCTGTATCAATAAGTGTAAAATCATAATCAAGCCATGATACATCAGCATAAATTCTATCTCTGGTAACGCCCGGAGTATCCTGTACAATGGATATTCTCTCGCCGGCGAGTCTGTTAAAAAGTGTAGATTTTCCCACGTTTGGACGGCCTACAACCGCAACCGTTGGTTTTCCCATATCTTAGTCCTCCAAATCAAGTAAATTATTTATAAAACTTTTTCCGGTATTTTGTGTTATTTTTATTTTTATATTAAGCTCTTTTTCAATGTCACAAATTTCTATGTCATCAAGAAGAGTCATAGTTCCGTTTCGTAAAAGTGCGTCTGGTAAAAGGAGATATTCTCCTAATTCTTTATCTTTTAGCTGGTTTATTATATCCGTACCTGTAAGAAGTCCGGCAACGGTTATAGAATCACCGAAGAAGTCGTTTCTTATTCTGTAAACATTAATTTTTATATTTTTAAATTTATCCATTACTTTTTCTGAAAGCATTTTTATAGTATTGTATGCGGAATATCCTGTAGCAATAGATACTAATTTTTTATTACTATCTTTATATGAAACTTCTTTTAAATATTCATCAACTTCATAGCAAAGAAGGGGTATCATTCCAACACCGTTTTCATATTGAAGAAAGTCTTCGTAGTAATCTATTTCAGGGAAGGCCCTTTCTGCTTTTAAGAAAAATTCATCAGATACGTAAACAAAATTTGTTCCGTATTTTTCTTTGAAAATTTTTTGATAATAAGATACTCTGTCTATTACTTTTGCAGAAGATTCTTTGTCAAAAGGTGTATGTTTAAAAAGGCCTTCACGGAATTTTGTAAGACCTATTGGTACAATACAAAGGCTTTTTGCATGAGGCATAAATTTTGACAAATCTTCTATGGTTTTGTCAAGGTTTTTTCCGTCATTTATGTTTGGACATAGTACTATTTGAAAGTTCATATCAATGCCACAGTCTGCAAGCTGTTTTATATAATCGTTTATTCTGTCTGCAAAACGGTTATTAAGCATTTTTTTTCTAAGCTCACCGTCAGTTGTATGAACAGAGATGTTAATAGGTGAAAGATGATAAAATTTAATTCTGTCTAAATCTTTTTGGGTCATATTTGTAAGAGTTACATAATTACCCTGAAGGAAAGAAAGTCTTGAGTCATCGTCTTTAAAATAAAGAGTTTCACGCATTCCTTTTGGAAGTTGGTCGATAAAGCAGAATATACATTTGTTGCTGCAGCTTCTTGCATTATCCATAAGACCGGTTTCAAAAACAATTCCAAGGTCTTCGTCATAATCTTTTTCTATTTCAAGAAGTACCTCTTCGCCGGAGTTGTGGTCTTCAACCAAAAGCTCTATATATTCGTCATTTATTAGGTAGCGGTAGTCAAAAACATCTTTAACTTCCTGTCCGTTTATGGAAATAAGTTTGTCTCCGACTTCGATACCAAGTTCTTCGGCAATACTGTCTTTTTCTATTTTAAGTATTATATTTTCTTTTTTCTTGCCCTGTTTTTTAATATTTTTTATAGAAGTTTCCAAAACTATTCCTCATTTCAGCATTATGGCAGCTGCCATAGTTCCTCTTTGTTGTTTCATCTTTCTGTGTGAAAAGAAAATATCAGAACTGCACATTGTACAAATATCGCTTACAAGGATATTTTTTTCAGGTATTCCAGCAGATTTTAAAATTTCTTTGTTTATACCTTTTATATCAACAAAATATTTTCCGTTTTCTTTCTCAAAAATAAAATTATCACAAAAACTGTAGTTTTCTTTAAAAAGATCAGGTACATCAGAGTCAGTTTCAAAGCAGCATTTTCCTATAGAAGGCCCGATACCTGCCAAAATATCGTTTGGATTAGATCCAAAGTTATTAACCATTTTAAATACAGTTTCTTTTCCTATCCCAAGAACAGTTCCTCTCCACCCGGAATGGCTAAGACCTATAACTTTTTTTACAGGGTCAAGGAAATAAAGCGGAACACAATCCGCATGATTTGTTATAAGAGTTATGTTTCTAAGGTTAGTAACAAATCCGTCAACGCCTTTTATAAATTTTGTGCCTGTAAAATTTTCTGTTACACAAAAAACTTCTTTTCCGTGAATTTGTTTTTCACTCATGATAACAGAATTTTTATTAGCGCCTATTGCATCTAAATACAGCTCGAAATTTTTCGCTACATTTTCCAAAGAATCACTTGTGTTGTATGTTAAATTCATAGACTCGCATACGCCTGTGCTTACTCCTCCGAATTTTGTGGAAAAGCCCATACTTACAAGGCCTGTTTCCATAAATTTATCAAACACACAATATTTTACATTATTATTTTCTTTAAATGTCAAAATTAATCACTCCGTAAAAGCGTTTTCAATATGATTATACATTATATTATCATTGTATTGCAATATTTCAAATATATCAAAGCGAAAACACATATCGGTTATATTGTTTTCTGATATATATTTTTTTGCGGTAAGTATTATTCTTTCTTGTTTTTTTCTGTCTACAAACTCATAAGGTTTTCCATAAGTTGTTTTGCTTCTTAATTTTACTTCCACAAATACTATGTATTCATCTTTTTTAAGTATTAAATCTATTTCTCCAAAACGGGAATAATAATTTTTTTTAAGTATAGTATAGTTGTTTTCTATGAAATAATTTTTTGCAAAATCTTCACCAAAAGCGCCTTTTTCATTCATATTATCACCTTGTTTTTAAGTGTTTTTAATTTATACATTCTCGTATTTTTTTAAATAAAGTTTTTAATAAAAGTTTTTCTGTGGATAGGGCAAGGACCTATTTCTTTAAGCGCTTTTATATGTTCTTCTGTACCATAGCCCATATTTTTTTCAAAACCATAGCCCTCATACACTTTTGCATATTCTTTCATTAAATTATCTCTTGTTACTTTTGCAATAATGCTTGCTGCTGCTATTGAAATACTTTTTTGGTCACCTTTTATAATACCCTGTTGAGGGATTTCTATTTCGGGAATAGTAACAGCGTCAGCAAGTATAAAAGAAGGCTTTACAGACAAAGAATTTATTGCATTTCTCATGGCTTTGTAAGTAGCCTGTAAAATGTTTATTTCGTCAATTTCCAAAGGAGAAATAATCCCGATTGAATAGCTTATGGCATTTTCAAGTATAATGTTGTAAAGAGATTCTCTTTTTTCCGGGGAGAGTTTTTTTGAGTCGTTTATGCCTTCCGGTAAAAAGCCTTTTTTTAAAATAATTGCACATGTTACAACAGGGCCTGCAAGTGGACCTCGTCCGACTTCGTCAATACCTGCAATATATTCATATCCTTTTTCATATTTTTCATTTTCAAACACACACATTTTTTTAACTCGTTCTATTTCGGCATAGTGTTTTTCAAGTTTTTTTTCGTATTTTATAATAAGATTTTTAACACCTGCTCGCTTATCTTCTGAAAACTCCAAAAGAGTATTTTTTAAATCTTTTTTCGGTGTGTTTTTTAAAATTTCGTTTATTTCTTTAATAGAGAGAGCCATATTTTTTCACCAATTATAAATTTTTCTTGTCATAACCTAAGCTTTTTAATATAAAATCATTGTCACGCCATTCTTTTTTAACTTTAATCCAAAGCTGGAGATTTATTTGTGATCCTAAAAGTTTTTCGATATCAACTCTTGCGTTGGAGCCTATTTTTTTAAGCATAGAACCGTTTTTTCCTATGATAATGCCTTTGTGGGATTCTCTTTCACAAAATACTGTGGCAGTAACATCAACAAGGTCTGAATTTTCTCTTTTTTTCATAGACATAATTTCAACAGCAATACCGTGAGGTATTTCGTCCTGCAAAAGTCTTAATGCTTTTTCACGTATAATTTCGGCAACAATTTGTCTTTCCGGCTGGTCTGTTATCATATCTGCCGGGAAGTACATAGGCCCAAAAGGAAGAAGATTTTTTATTGTATCAAGGAGTTTGTCTGTGTTTTTGTCTTTGAGCGCAGAAATTGTAACTACTTCTTTAAAAGGATAGGCATCTTTGTAAGAATTAATGGTTTCTTCAATAGTTTCTTTTCCGGCAGCATCTTCTTTATTTAAAACCAAAACAACAGGAGTTTTTACATTTTTAAGTTTTTCAAGCACAAGTTTATCTCCTTCAACAACTTTTTTGGTAGGTTCTATAAGCATAAGAATAACGTCTACCTCGTTTAAAGTTGTTTCTGCTGATTTTACCATAAAGTCTCCGAGTTTATGACGTGATTTATGAATTCCCGGAGTATCTATGAATATATATTGACAGTCATCTTTTGTAAGTATACTTGTTATTTTATTTCTTGTT
>CALWSX010000112.1 GCA_944384285.1 uncultured Lachnospiraceae bacterium | reverse complement strand
AGGAAAAAACGAAAATTATAAACTCCTTTTATCTTCAAATCCAAATAATCCAAGACTTCATATAACAACTGTTCAAAGAAATAATCCAATGACGGCGCCTCTTTTTTGTATGGTTTTAAGGAAGCATCTATCGGGAGGGCGTATTCTTTCTGTAAACCAGCCTGAGTTTGAAAGAATCATAGAAATAGGTATAGAATCCCTTGATGAAATGGGCGATAAATCTGAAAAAAAACTTATACTTGAAATCATGGGTAAACACAGCAACATTATACTTGTTGATGAAAAAGGAAAAATTCTTGACTCAATAAAGAGAGTTTCTTTTGATAAAAGTTCTGTAAGAGAAGTTTTACCGGGAAGAGATTATTTTTATCCTCCTTCACAAAATAAAATAAACCCTCTTACACTTGACCGTCAGATTTTTTTTGCGGAAGCAGAAGCTAAAAAGAACTTTAAAGTCCAGGAATTTATTTATAAAACATATACGGGCATAAGTCCCCTTTCTGCCTCTGAGATATGTCACAGAGCAAAGGTTTCGCCTTTTGATTTTGTTCTTACTTTATCAAACGATGATTTAAACCGTATTTTTGACAGTTTTTATAATATAATTTTAGACATAAAAAATAAAAATTTTGAGCCAGAAATAATATATGAACCGGAAACAAGAAAAATTGTTGATTTTTCGGCATTTGAACTTAAAATGTTTGATTCGTATATAAAAAAACAATACACAAGTATTTCAAAACTGCTTGAAGATTTTTATTTTGAGAGAGATAACGCATACCACATATCCCAAAAAGCACATGATATGCACATGGTTGTTTCAAGGAATATAGAAAGATGTGTTAAAAAGAAAAATATACAGTTAAATACACTTAAAGACCTTTCAGATATGGACAAATGGCGTCTTAAAGGCGAACTTATAACTGCAAATATATATGCTATAAAAAAAGGCGATAAAAAGTTAAAGACAGTTAATTTTTATGATGAAAATATGTCAGAAATAGAAATAGAACTTGACGAAAATAAAACACCGTCAGAAAATGCCCAAAAATATTTTTCAAAATACAATAAGGCAAAAAGAACTATAGAGGCAATTGAAGTACAAAAGAAAATTAATGATGAAGAGCTTTTGTATCTTGAGAATACTCTTGTTGCAATAGAAAATTCAACAAATGAATCAGATTTGAACGAAATACGTGACGAGCTTTCGGAATTTGGCTATATGAAACGAAAGGCGGTTAAAAAAGGTCTTACAAAGAAACTTCAAAAATCAAAACCACTTAACTTTGTTTCTTCTGATGGATATGACATATTGGTTGGAAAAAGCAACGTTCAAAATGATGAGCTTACTTTGAAAATAGCAGAAAAAACGGATATTTGGCTCCATACAAAGAATATACCAGGATCCCATGTTATTATAAGAGCAAACGGAGAACCGGAAAAAGTACCGGATACCACACTTTTGGAAGCTCTTAATATGTCCGTATTTTACAGTAAGGCAAAAAATTCTTCCGGGGTGCCTGTGGATACGACTTTATGTAAAAATGTAAAAAAACCAAAAGGTGCAAAACCGGGGCTTGTTATATACGAAAAGAACAAAACTTATTATATAACTCCTGATTTGAAAATTATAAATACCCTGAAAGAATCACTTAAAGAATAGAAAAAATATAACAAATTTTTGAGAAAAATTTATTTTTTATTGGTTAAGTGTGGGCATATTTTACTTGATATTTAAAAAAAAGATGTGTATAATTATTATCAGTTAGTAATTGTACACGTTTTTTGTGTTAAAAATTTACCTATATACAAAACAGGAGGGTTTAAAATGAGCGATTATTTTTTCCAAAAACTTGATATACTTTATAAAAAAGGTAACTTAAGAGATGTTCATCAGTTCCTTATTCAGGAAGCTGAAAAATGCTATGATGAAGCAACAGGTATTCGTACTCTTAACTACCATGTTATTATGAACGAATTAGGATCTTTCTTAAGAAATACAAGTAGATACGAAGAATCAAAACAGGCTTTCTCAGAAGCATTAGCACACCTTGTTGACTTTGGTGCTAAAGATACAGTTGAATATGCAGTTGTTCTTGTAAACCTTGCTAATACTTATAGATTATCAGGAGAACTTGATCTTGCGCTTAATACACTTAATCAGGCTGAAGAAATTTACAGAGATCAGCTTGATGATAAAACAGACTACAGATATGTTGGTTTCCTCAACGCAAAAGCTGTTTTATTAAGCACAATGGATAAAAACGAAGAAGCTATCGAATATTTCCAGAGAACTCTTGATGTTTTCCTTGAAACAAATACTTCTCCAACAGAAACAGCTTTAACATATGCTAACCTTGCAACTCTTTACAACAAATGCAATAACGAAGAAGAGTTTAAAAGAAATATGAACGAAGCTATCAAAATTTATGAAAAGAAATTCGGCGGAGACCATTTCCACTATGGTGCAGCTCTTAACACATACGGCGGATATTACTACAAAAAAGGTGAATATGACAAAGCTGTTGAAAACTTCAAAAAAGCTGCTGAATTATCCAAAAAATACTATGGTGAATCAAGAGATTATGCTTTAAGCTTACAGAACCTTGGTTATGCTTACAAAGATATGGGCGACAAAGAAAAAGCATTAGAAGCATTTAACCTTGCTTTACCAGTTATTGAAAAAGTTTACGGAAAAGAAAGCAAAAACTACGAAAGAATAGCTAAAGAATGTGAATAATTTTATAAAAAAAGGCTGTCAATAAAGACAGCCTTTCTCATTAAGGGGGATTTTTATATGAAGGGGCTTGAGCTTTCAAGAGCTTTTTATTTTGACAAGGGTGAGCCTATGTTAAAAGAAAAGTACGGAGAGTATTTTGATCAAATGGCAGTTGGGCTTGTAGGTGAAGGATCCGAATGTTTTGGGTTTGATGATGATATTTCAAGAGACCACGATTTTGGGCCATCTTTTTGTATTTGGCTTAATGGGGATTTGTATCTAAAGTTAAAAGATGACCTTACAAGGGATTATAATGCCCTTGACCCTACATATCTTGGGGTACCAAGAAGAAATACGACAAATGAGGGAGAAGGTAGAGTCGGGGTACTTTGTACAGATGTTTTTTATAAAAGATACATAGGTCTTCCGCATTTTCCAAAAGAGCTTATAGATTGGCGTAGACTTCCGCAGGAAAATGCTGCAACAGCTACAAACGGCGAAGTTTTTTATGACGGACTTGGTAAATTTACAAGACTTAGAAATAAGCTTTTAGATTATTATCCTGAAGATGTAAGAATTCAAAAAATAATAAAAAGCTGTGCAATAGCTTCACAGGCCGGACAGTATAATTTTGCAAGAACCCTTGCTCATAACGAATTTGTTGCTGCAACACTTTCCATGGGAGAATTTATAAATAATGCCATAGCCGCAATTTATCTTCTTAATAAAAGATATATGCCTTATTATAAATGGAAACACAGAGGTATAAAAGATCTTCCAAAACTCTCTATCACACATGCTTATTTTTCAAGACTTTGTGACCTTGAAATAGAATACAGAGAAAAAGTCATGATTGTTGAAAAGATATGCTCTCTTATAATAGAAGAATTAAGAAAACAGGGTCTTACTGACCTTAAAGATGATTTTCTTTTAAATCATGCCTATTATATGAAACGCCATATAAAAGATGATGAAATAAGAGCCCTTCATATTATGGCAGAATAATTTAAAAATTTTTAAAAGGACGTTTATTTATAAACGTCCTTTTTGTATAGAAGAAAAAACCGCCCATAAAGGCGGTAAATTTTTTATTTATATTTTTGCGAAATAGAAATTAAATACTCTGTATTATTATTTTCAGGATTTTTTAAAACCTCAGTAAGAAGATTGTTTAGTATAATTCCTATATTTTCCCCTTTTTCAAATCCCATCTGAAGAAGGTCTTTTCCGGTTATTTTTAAATCTTTAATAAACAAAGGCTCAGAAGATGAAACAATTTCTTTTGCATGGTTGTATATTTCTATATCTTTTTTATTGTTTTTAAGTGATTTTAAGTATAAGAAATATAAAGCAACATCTTTCCCGTTTTCGTTAATAAATTTTTTAATCTCAAAACGGTCATTATTAACTTCAAAATCTCTTAGTTCAAAAATTTTAGTAAGAGTTTTTAATGTTTTTGAATCCAGTTTAAGTTTTTTCAATATAGAAAATACACAATCATCACAAAACTGTAAAAATATAGCCAAGTTTAAAAGTTCGTCACCATTTGCAGATTTAAGCTCGTCTGCAACAGTTTTAATTTCAGAGTCTGTATACATATTCATTTCAGGGAAAATATTTTTTGTAAATCCCATAGAAAAAAGCAGATTTAATCTTTCCAAATATTTGGAAGAAAAAATTTTAAAAAGCTCTTCACGTATTCTTTCAATACTTACATTTTTTATTAAAGATATGTTTTCAAGTACGGCTTTTTCTGTTTCTTTTTCTATATCAAAACCAAGCTGTGCGGAAAATCTTATACAACGAAGCATACGAAGCGCATCTTCTTTAAAACGTAAATCAGGGTCACCCACTCCTCGTATAATTTTGTTTTTTATATCATCAATTCCGGAGTAAAGGTCGATAAAACCTGTCTTTTCGTGATATGCAATAGCATTCATAGTAAAGTCACGTCTTTTTAAATCTTCTGCCAAATTTTGTGTAAACAGAACTTTGTCAGGGTGTCTGAAATCTTTGTAGCCCTCGTCTATTCTGTATGTTGTAACTTCAAAAGTTTCTTTTCCCAAGCGGACGGTTATGGTTCCGTGTTTTATGCCTGTGTCATATGTGCTTTCAAAAAGAGACTTAACCTCTTCTGGTTTTGCCGATGTTGTGATATCAAAATCTTTAGCCACAAACCCAAGTATACCGTCACGGACACAGCCGCCAACCGCATAGGCCTCAAACCCATGTTCATTAAGGGTATTTATAATAAATTTAACGTTTTCAGGTAAAAACATACTTTTATACCTCTCTGACATAACCAAGCTCGTCTAAAATTTCGTTTTGGAGTTTAAACATTGGTTCTTCTTCTTCCTTTGTGATATGGTCATATCCTAAAAGATGAAGCATACTGTGAGCTGTTAAAAAAGCCATTTCACGTGTTATGGAATGTCCATAGTTTTCTGCTTGTACAAGAGCTTTTTCATAAGATATTATTATATCTCCAAGCATTATGTCCCCGTTTTCATTAAGCTCATATTCTTCATTTTCTGAAAAAGTAAGTTGAGGAAAAGAAAGTACATCTGTTTCTTGGTCTATGCCTCTGTAGTATTTATTAATATTTCTTATTTCCTCGTTAGTAACAATAGATATGCTTATTTCTGTGTTTTGGGGAAAACCCTCTTTTTCCAATGTTTTTTCGGCTACTTGTTCAAATAGCTCTATAAATTCATCAATTTCAAATTCCGTTCGGTTATCTGTTAAAATCGTCATTAAATCAAATCCTTTTTCTAAGTTTAAATTAAAATATCAACCTTTGAATATTTCGTTCATTTTTTCGTGATCAGCTTTTACTTTTTCATCGTTTGAATCAGACTTGTAAACGCTGTCCTCTTTTTTTGCTGCTCCATTGTCTGAAGCTTGTTGTTTAGTTTCAGAATTTTCTGTGTTTTTGGTATCATGTTCAGCAGCTTTTTTAATTTCTTCTTTAGAAGGATAGCTTATTCTGCCGTGATACATTCCTTTAAATACTTTTAAGAAAGATAATTTTATAGTTTCAAGGTCACAAATTCTTAAAGGACATTTTGAAAGCTGATTATCATCAAGCTTGTCTTTTATGAGAGAATCTATAAGTTGTTCTATTTCGTCCATGGTTTTACCGTTTGTAACGTAACTTCTTACAGCAGCCTCAACAGTATCAGCAAGCATAACAATAGCACTTTCTACGCTTGAAGGAGGGTTTCCTTTGTACCTGAAAATATTTTCGTCTATATTTTCATTTGGTGATTCTTTTAAGGCTTTGTAATAAAAATATTTTACAAGGGTATTTCCATGATGTTCTTCAATTATTTTTTTGATACTTTCCGGTAAGTTATATTCCTCAGCAAGCTTTACACCCAATTTAGTATGTTCCATAATAACTCGTGCGCTGTCTATTGGACGTATTGCATCATGCACATTGTTAGCGCCTTGGTTTTCACTGAAATACAGAGGATAAGTTGTTTTACCAATATCATGGTAATATGCTGCAACTCGGCATAATACAGGGTTTGCGCCTATTGCATGAGCCGCATTTTCTGCAAGATTTGCAACAATGAGTGAATGATGATAAGTTCCAGGTGCTTCTATCATAAGTTTGCGAAGTATTTTATTATCGGGATTTGTAAATTCCAAAAGTCTTCCCGGAGTTTCTATATGGAAAGCATTTTCCCATATAGGGGTACTTCCAACAACAATAAATACTGTTAAAAGTGATGAAAGCATAGCATATAATGAATTTTTTAGAAGTTGGTCTGAATAACCGTTTTCTGTAAATACCCCTATGGAAAGAAGAGTTATAAAAGAAAGAACGGATATAGCAAAAGCAACTTTTACCAAACTGCTTCGTTTTTCGGTATATTTAATAATAAGAGCCTGGAAAGTACCTATCATTATAAAATAAAGCATAAATTCCATATTTCCGCCTACTATTAAATTTCCTATTATACAAAGATAAAGGTTTAAAATTATAGCAGTTCCTGTTCCTATAAAAAGTGCTACAGCCATGGAGAAAATTCCAAGTGGCAAAGCATAAATGTATTTTCCGTTTGAGAAAACAGAAAGCAAAATTATAGAAAGCACATAAACAGAAAAAAGAATAAGCCTTTTGTTTTGGTCAAGTTTCTTTTTAAGTTTAAGGAAAATGAGTGTTTCTGTAAATATCAGTAAAATTATAAGCACACTGCCCAAAAACGGTATAAAATTTGTTTCATTCCCTGTATTTATAAGATTAGCTTCCAAAAGAAGGTTATAAATCTTTTCTGTTATAATTTCGCCTTCATCAACAATTTTTTGATTTTTTCTAACAATAACATCAGGCACTTTTTCTGCGGATTGTTCTCTTGCAAGCAAAGTTGCTTCGTTGTCAATAATAATACATGCCTTTAATGTATTATCAATAAGAGAGATTGCTGTTTTTTCAAGAGAATAGTTATATCCCCTTTTTTCAATCATTTCCCACGCTTGTTCTTTAGAACGTTGTAAAGTTTCTGTTGTTGTACCTTCAAGATATATTTCATTTACAACATAGATAATATAATTTTTATATTTTGCTCTTTCTTCTTTTGAAAGATTGTAGTAAGCTGTTATATCTTCATCTTTCATTACAACAGGCACATTAAAAGAAATCTCAGGCTTAGTTTCATTTTCCGGATTTAAGTAGGACGCTTCGTTTTCGTCAAGAGTATTGAAAAATTCTTCAATATCAGAAACAGTTTTTTTAGATACTTCCGGATCACGCTTATAAAGGACACCTGTATTTGCTCTTGCTTCGTTTTTAAGCTTTTCTGTTTCTTCTGTATCTACGATATCTCTTGGAGCAACATACCTTTTTGTTGCCACACTTCCCACAGATACGGTTTCAAGCGTTGACATAAAGGAGCCTGTATATACAGCTGAAATAGTTAATATAAAAGCCACTAAAGAAAGAATTATATTTAGGTGTTTTCTTATAAAATTTTTGGCTTCTGTCATGTAAATTACTCCTTTTTATGAATTTAAAGAGTTTCAAAAAGATATTCGTAATATTCCCATTCTGAAAGCATAAGATTTTTTGCAGTGATATCTGTTAATGGTGAAACAGTATTAAATCCAACTTCAAAATTGTGATAAGTTTCATTTTCAACAATACAAGTACCTACCAGAACATAAAAATCTTCTCTTTTTTCTATATATTCACCTTTGAGAAGGAGCTCGTCTTCATCAAAATATACTTCGTTTATGCCGTTTTTGAGGTCATCATCTGTAAATTCATATTTCATAAGTTTTCTCCTTTTATTTTAAAAAAAAGTTCCCCAAGTTTTATAGTTATTGTATCAAAACAGGAGTTTTTTTTCAACTTAAAACTAACAGTTTGAGTTTATTAAAAACCAGCCGGCAATACACAAAAGTAAAGCCGAAAAAAAGCCCCAATATGATGGCAAAATTATAACAACAAGCATACCGAACCCCATAGATAAAAGGGATATGCCTATAACTTTTTTACCTCTATACATAAAAAACACATCCAAAAAACAATTTGTTATATTATATGAAATTGTTATCTTAAAAACCTATAAAAATACTTTTTTTATAAAAAATTTTGTTTTTAAATAAATTTTAAGAAAGTTTTTGTCTTATGACTTAATTTGACATCATACATTAAATATTTTATACTAAAAATCAAATAAAAACTTGGAAGAAAAGATTTTAGTAAATCATTTTATTTTTTATAATATATACGATTATACGTAAATTTAAGATAAAGAATTTGGGAGAAAAATTATGGAATTATCAAAGAGACTTTCCTTGGTTGCCGGAGAGGTTTCTGTAAGAAGTATTTGTGATGTAGGCACAGACCATGCCTATATTCCTATATACTTACTTTTAAATAAAAAAATAGATTATGCAACAGCGTCCGATATTAACAAAGGACCACTTAAAAAAGCAGAAGAAAATGCAAGAACATATAATCTTTTAGACAAATTAAGCTTAAAGCTTTCCGCAGGTCTTTCTGAAATTTCAGAAAATGAGGCTGAGGGGCTTGTAATTGCGGGTATGGGCGGAATGCTTATTTGTTCTATACTTAAAGAAAATGAGAAAAAAACAAAGTCTTTCAAACAGCTTGTGCTTCAGCCTCAGCTTGATATCGGAGAAGTAAGAAAATGTGTTCATAGTTTGGGATACAAAATTATAAACGAAATTTTCTTAAACGATATGGGTAAGTTCTATACCGTTATAAAATGTGAAAAAGGTTTTGAAAAATATGAAAATGATCTTTTTTATGAGTATGGAAAAGTTTTGATTGATAAAAAAGATGAGCTTTATAAAAATTATTTAAAGAATCGTTTATCAAAGCTTGAGAAAATTCTCGTTTCGTTAAAAGAAAATCTTAAAGATGACGATGATATAAAAAAATCAAGAATACAAGAACTCACAAAAGAAACAAATGATATAAAAGAGGTGATATCATGGCTGTAAAATGTGGTGATATAATAAAATTTATGAATGAAATGTTTCCGGAATATTTAGCGGAAGATTTTGATAATGTTGGGCTTTTGGTCGGGGATAGAAATTCTGAAGTAAAAAAAATACTTATTGCCTTAGACTGTATTGATGATGTTGTAGACGAGGCCATAGAAAGATCAGCTGATATGATAATAACTCATCACCCAATGATTTTTAAACCTTTAAAAAAGATAAACTTAGATACAAATTTAGGCAAAAGAGTTATAAAACTTATAAAAAATGATATTTCACTTTATTCCGCTCATACAAACCTTGATATAGCAAAAGGCGGTACAAACGATATACTTTGCGATATTTTGGGACTTAAAAATATAGCTCTACTCCACGAAACAGGTTCCGAAAGTCTTAAAAAGATAGTTGTTTATGTACCTTTAAATCATGCCAAAGAAGTAAGAGAGGCTATGTGTAAAGCGGGAGCTGGTTTTATAGGAAACTACAGCGACTGTACTTTTTCAGCAGAAGGAATAGGAACATTTACCCCAAGAGAGAATACAAATCCTTATATAGGTTCTTATAATAAAACGGAAGAAGTAAAAGAAATAAGACTTGAAAGCGTATGTTTGGCTAAAGATGTCAAAAAAGTTATAGCAGAAATGGAAAAAGTTCACCCATACGAAGAAGTTGCGTATGATATTTTTAATCTTGAAAATAAACATAAGCCATACGGCCTTGGAAGAATCGGAGATTTAGAGGAAGAAATTTCATTTTATGATTTTGCAGATAAAGTAAAAGGACTTTTAGGACTTTCAAATATAAGGGTTATAGGAGATTTTAACAAAAAAGTTAAAAAAGTTGCTCTTTGTACGGGAAGCGGTTTTGAATTCTTTTCAGATGCTGTTTCACAAAAAGCAGATTGTTATATAACAGCTGATATAAAATTTCACGATGCGCAAAGAATACTTGAAACAAACGTATGTGTTATAGATGCAACTCATTATGCAAGTGAGAATATATTTGCAAAAAGGCTAAAAGAAGTACTTTTGGATAAATTTCCTGATACAGATATAGTCGTATCTGAGGTTGACGGACAGACCTTTAAAGTGGTATAACTATTTTCGAAAGAAAATTTTGTCTTTTCAATAAGGAGCATATTATGAATATACTTACAGTTGAAAACTTAAAAAAAATATACGGAGATAAAATTATTTTAGACGGCGTATCGTTTGGAATTGAGGATAATGAAAAAGTAGGTATCATAGGTATAAATGGTACCGGAAAATCCACTCTTTTAAAAATAATTGCGGGACTTGAAACTCCGGATTCCGGCGAAATTATAAAAATGAATGGCTTAAAAGTAGGATATCTTCCTCAAATGCCTGATTTTAAAAAAGGTACAACAGTTTTAAATCAAGTTTTTAATACAGACAATGAAATATTTAATGTTGTAAAAAAATATGAAGAGGCACTTTTGTTATCCGAGAAAAATCCAAATAATGCGGAATACGAAAAAAATCTTATTAAAATAAGCGAGGAAATGGATAAAAAGAATGCCTGGGGCTTTGAGAGCGAGGCAAAAACTATTCTCACAAAGCTTGGAGTTAAAGATTTTGATAAAGACGTTTCTGTTTTATCTGGTGGTCAAAGAAAGAGAATAGCTCTTGCAGGGGCTCTTATTTCGCCTGTTGACCTTCTTATACTTGACGAACCGACTAACCATATAGATAATGAAACTGTTGAATGGCTTGAAACTTATCTTGCCAAATATAAAAAAGCTCTTCTTATGGTTACTCATGACAGATATTTTTTAGACAGAGTTACAAATAAAATTATTGAAACTGACCGAGGAAAAATATATACTTATATTGGAAATTATAGTAAGTATCTTGAAGAAACGGCGGAGAGAGAAGCTCTCTTGCATGCCGCAGACAAGAAAAGACAGAACTTTTTAAGAACAGAGCTTGAATGGGTAAGACGAGGCGCACAGGCAAGGTCTACAAAACAAAAGGCACGTCTTCAAAGATTTGAAGAAATAAATGCACAAAAAAACTACAGAGATGATAAAAGTGTTGAAATAAGCGTAGAATCTTCAAGACTTGGCAAAAAAACCATAATAGCGGAAAATGTTTCAAAAAGTTATGACAATGTAAAATATATAGATGATTTTAACTATATAATTTTAAAAGATGACAGAATAGGAATTGTAGGAAAAAATGGTACCGGAAAATCCACTCTTTTAAAAATACTTTCAAAAGAAATAAATCCGGATACAGGATCCGTTACTGTAGGTGACACCGTTAAAATAGGTGTTTTCTCACAGGAAAGCGGACACATGGACCCTAATATGAGGGTTATTGACTACATAAAAGAAGTTGCGGAATACGTTCCTACAGAAAACGGAAGAATAAGCGCAAGCCAAATGCTTGAAAAATTCCTTTTTACACCAAGTGAACAATGGAGTTATATAGGAAAACTTTCAGGCGGAGAAAAAAGACGTCTTCATCTTTTGAGAGTTCTTATGGGCGCAAATAATATTCTTTTCCTTGACGAACCTACAAATGATTTGGATATTGACACTTTGGGAATACTTGAGGAATACTTAAATGGTTTTAAAGGGCCTGTAATTTCTGTAAGTCACGACAGATATTTCCTTGACAAAACGGTTAACAGAATATTTTCTTTTGAAGGAAATGCCGTTATAGAAAAGCATGAGGGAAATTATACGGATTATGCTCTTTTGAAAGAAAATGAGAAAAAAGAAATTCCAAAACAAAAACCAAAAGAGACAAAAATTGTAAAAAAACGAGAAAAAACTTTAAAAATGACGTATAATGAGCAAAGAGAGTTTGATAATATAAATGATGATATCGAAAAGCTTGAAAATTCTATTTCTGAAATAGAAAAAGAGATTGAGCTTTCTTCAGACGATTATGTTAAACTTTCAGAGCTTATTTCCAAAAAGGAAACTCTTGAAGAAGAGCTTTCTGTGAAAATGGACAGATGGGTTTATTTAAACGAGCTTTACGAAAAAATAGAAAACGGAAATATTTAAAAGTAAAAGCCCGCATTTTATATATGGAAGCGAGGTATCATAATGATTAAAGTTGCTGTTGACGCAATGGGCGGCGATAATGCACCTGTTGAAATTGTAAAAGGTGCCGTTGAGGCGGTTAAAGAATTAGATGTAAAAGTAGTTCTTGTTGGAATTTCAGATGTAATAAATAAAGAACTTGCAAAATATAGTTATGATAAGGATAGAATAAGTGTTGTTAATGCAACAGAAGTAATAGGTACAGATGAATCTCCTACAGTTGCAATAAGACGTAAAAAAGATTCTTCCATGGTAGTTGGATTAAAACTTGTAAAAGAAGGCGAAGTTTCTGCTTTTGTTTCTGCCGGAAGCACAGGCGCTTTGCTTACAGGTGCGATTTTACACGTTGGTAGAATTGAAGGTATAGAAAGACCTGCTCTTGGTACAAAGCTTGCTACAAAAAAAGGTTATTCTCTTCTTATAGACAGCGGTTCAAACGTTGACTGTAAACCAAAATATCTTGAACAATTTGCAAAAATGGGTTCTGTTTATGTTGAAAACGTAATAGGTATAAAAGATCCAAAAGTTGCGATTGTAAATATTGGTGCGGAAAAAGAAAAAGGAAACGCACTTACAAAAGAAACATATGAACTTTTGGAAAATTCCGATCTTAACTTTGTTGGAAACATAGAAGCAAGAGATCTTCCAAACGGAGATGTAAATGTTGTTGTATGTGATGGTTTTGTCGGAAATGTAATTCTTAAATTTTCAGAAGGTCTTGGACTTACTCTTCTTAAAATTGTTAAAGAAACAATTACAGAAGGTATTTATAAATTTGCGGCAGCAATGCTTAAAACACCGTTTAAAGCAATTAAAAAGAGATTTGACCCGGACGAAATCGGTGGTGCAGCTTTCCTTGGTGTAAAAGCCCTTGTTGTAAAAGCCCATGGAAGTTCTAAGTCAAAAGCTATAAAAAATGCTATAAAACAGTGTGAAATATTTGTAGAAAATGATATAGTTAAAAAAATTGAACAAAAAATTCAAAATTAAATTGTCAATTTAAAAATTTTATAGTAAATTATATGTGTTGTATTATTATTTAAGGAGGAAATTGGAAATGGAAGAATCAAGAGTTATTGGAGTTATTGCTGAACAGTTAGGTATTTCAGAAAGTGAAATCACATCAGAAACAACATTTGAATATTTAGGAGCAGATTCACTCGACTTGTTCCAGATAGTATCAGCACTTGAAGAAGAATTTGAAATCGAATTTGATAACGATGCAGCTGAATCCATTAAAACTGTAGGCGATGCTGTTGCTTATATTTCAAAAGCACTTGAAGACTAATAATTTTTAAAAGACAAACCTAATTTAATGGAGTACATGCGATGAATAAAAACGATTATACAGAGTTTGAAAAAACAATTAAATATGAATTTAAGGATAAAGAAAAACTTAAACTTGCATTTACTCATAGTTCTTATGCAAACGAGCACAAGAAAAATAAATCTGAATGCAACGAAAGGCTTGAGTTTTTAGGTGATTCTGTTTTAAGCCTTGTTGTAAGTGAATATATTTATAACAATTTTCCACAGATGCCTGAAGGCGAGCTTACTAAGTTTCGAGCAAGTCTTGTATGTGAAGGTACTCTTGCGGAGCTTTCAAGGACCATAAACCTTGGGGAAAATCTTCTTCTTGGAAAAGGTGAAGAAGGTACAGGCGGAAGAACAAGAGATTCTATACTTGCCGATGCGTTTGAAGCCGTTATAGGTGCAGTATTTCTTGATGGTGGAATAGATGAGGCAAAAAGCTATATTATGCGAATTATGATGCCGGAAATAGACATTATGAAAAAGAGTTTCCGTACACTTGACTGTAAAACTTCTCTTCAGGAATTTATACAAAAAACAAGCAAGTCGGCAGTTTTATATTCCATTATAGCTGAAAAAGGTCCGGACCATGATAAACTTTTTGTTTCCGAAGTTTCGCATGATGGAAAAGTTCTTGGTATCGGTGAAGGTAAAAGCAAAAAAGAGGCAGAACAAAATGCCGCTTATAATGCTCTTATTGCTTTGCATAAAAAGAAATAAGGTTTTGTCTTAAAAAAATAAATTTATTACTCAAAAAATATTAACCGTATAAAAGTTATCTTTTATACGGTTTTTTTCATTATTTTAAAAAAGTATAAGCCGTACTAAAAAGTACGGCTTAAAGAAAAGGAGATTCTTTCTATAATATAAAGATATTAAATATCTTTATTTCTGTATTTTAATTTACAAATACCCTGTGTCATGGTTCCCATTGGACAATAAACACACCAAGTTCTCGGTTTAAAAAGAAACATTGTGATAAGACCTAAAATAGTAGAAGTCATCATAACGCTGTAAAACCCGAATGAAAATTGTGCAATCCAAGGTGAAACTTCTGTAGTGTATGCAAAATTCCAAGGAAGCTTAAATGTCCAAAGCAAAGTAACAACCTGTTTAAGATCACTTGCGCCACCAAACACAAGATATGTATTATAAAGCATTTGTATAAACATAATCATGAAAAAGGTAAGAAAACCATATCGGAAACCTTTTGAGTAAAGCCATTTTGGACAAGGTTTATTTCTTGAAAGTTTGAACTTTGTACCCAAAAGCTGAAAAAGCTGTCCTCTTGCACAATATTTGTTGCAGTAGGCTTTTCCTCCTCCGAAAATAGATATTAAAAGAGGCGTAAAAAACGCAACAAGTCCAAGCCATGCAAACAGTATGTTAAAAAATCCAAGAGCAAGATATACAGGAGTTAAAATCCAAAGATAATCATACCATTTTTTCACTTTTTTCACACAGTTTCCTCCATTTTAATTAAAGATGCAGGGCAAGATCTTACACACATTCCGCATGATATACAAACAGAATGTTCTACTTTAGCAGTAACCCCTCTATGAATAATTATTGCATTTCTTGGGCATACCCTTGCACAGCAACCACATGCAACACAATTTTTCTCATCAATAACGGCTTTTTTCATAAATAAACCTCCAAATATATCTTTAGTATTATAATATAGAAAAATGATTTAAAAGTATGTGATAATATCACACAAAAAATAAAAACCGCTTCCCAAAAAAGAAACGGTTTTAAGATACACCTTCAGGGGCTCGAACCCTGGACCCACTGATTAAGAGTCAGTTGCTCTACCAACTGAGCTAAAGATGCACACTTGAATTAAGCATTAATTATCATATCACTTTGTTTTATAATTGTCAAGTATCAAATAAAATCAGTTTAAAACTGTTTTAAAAACTTACATTATAATTTTTTGAAAAATTTATAAAGTTATGTACATTACACTTGTTTGTTAATTTTTTTTGTATTAAAATAATGGACAAAAAAATAAAAAATGTATTTTAGGGGTGATTATTGGTGCTTGGAACTATAGTAAATACGATAACAATTATTATAGGCTCTTTTATAGGTATAATTATAAAAGGCGGTTTAAAAGAAAAATATAAGAATATTATAATGCAGGCGCTTGCCCTTTGTGTATTTTTTGTGGGGGCATCTTCTACGCTTTCGGGAATGCAAGATGAAAATGCCGAACCCATACTTTTTATTATAAGTCTTGTTATTGGCTCTGTTATAGGAACTAAGATAGATATAGATAAAAAACTTTCAAATCTTGGGGAAAAACTTCAAAATAAGTTTGGGAAAAACGAGGGAGGTTTTTCACAGGGTTTTGTTACAGCTTCTTTGGTATTTTGTATCGGTACAATGGCAATTTTAGGCTCGATACAAAGCG
>CALWSX010000111.1 GCA_944384285.1 uncultured Lachnospiraceae bacterium | reverse complement strand
TCCTTTTTTTTCAAGCTTTTCAACAACTCTAAGACTTTGTTTTGAATGGTCAAAATCTTTTTTACAGATTTCCTGTATAATTCTTTCGCCGGAATGACCAAAAGGCGTGTGCCCAAGGTCATGGCCTAAAGCTATTGCTTCTGTTAAATCTTCGTTTAGATTAAGCGCCCTTGCAATAGTTCTTGCAATTTGTGCAACCTCTAAAGTATGAGTAAGTCTTGTTCTGTAATGGTCGCCTTCAGGAGATATAAATACTTGTGTTTTATGTTTAAGTCTTCTGAAAGCTTTACAATGTATTATTTTGTCTCTGTCTCTTTGGAACTCTGTTCTTATTTCACATTTTTCACATGGGTATTTTCGACCTTTTGTAAAACGGCTTTTTGCCGCAAATTCGCTTAAAAGGTTAATTTCTCTTTCTTCCTGTATTTCTCTTAAGTTCATAAAAACACCTACTTTTTTTAAATATTTTTATAATGCTTAAGTTTTTTGTCTTTTGTATAAAACTATATTTTATTAATTTTCAGGCTTTTGTTCCTGTTTTTTATCTTGATTTTTTTCTGCTTTCTTTTCCTCTTTTTCGTATGCAAGTATAATTCTCTGTACAAGAGGGTGACGTACTACGTCTTTGTTTGTTAAATGTATAATTCCTATGTCATCAATTCCCTCAAGTATTCTTACAGCTTCGTTAAGTCCGGATTTTTTACCTGCTCCAAGGTCTATTTGAGTAAGGTCACCCGTTACTACAACTTTGGAACCAAAGCCAATACGTGTAAGGAACATTTTCATTTGTTCTTTTGTTGTATTTTGGGCTTCGTCAAGTACAATGAAAGCGTTGTCAAGTGTACGTCCTCTCATATAAGCAAGAGGTGCAACTTCAATAAGACCTTTTTCCATATTTTTAAGAAAAGCCTCAGCTCCCATAATTTGATAAAGAGCATCATAAAGAGGTCTTAAATATGGATCAACTTTTTGCTGCAAGTCACCAGGCAAAAATCCTAAGTTTTCCCCGGCTTCAATGGCTGGTCTTGTTAAAATAATTCTTCCAACTTCATTATTTTTAAAAGCAGTTATGGCTTTTGCCATAGCAAGGAATGTTTTTCCTGTACCGGCAGGGCCTATACCAAACACTATTGTTTTTGTTTTCATAAGGTCAAGATATTTTTTTTGACCTAAAGTTTTAGGTTTTACAGGTTTACCGACAGTTGTTAAACAAACTGTATCTTTATCCAAAGATTCAACTTCTGTTTCTTTTGCTAAATCTTCATCTATAACAGATATAAGATATGAAAGAGTTTGTTCGTCTATTTCTTTGCCTTTTGAAGCAGAAACAGAAAGAGAATTTATAATTCTTTTTACAGTTGAAACCCCGGCTTTATCTCCGCGGATTTTTATGCTGTCGCCTCTATTTGTAATTGAAACATTGTATAATTTTTCAAGTCTTTTTACATTTACGTCAAGTTCGCCAAAAACTTTTTTAATAGTTTCGTTGTCAAGAACGAGTATTCTTTCGATTAACTCCATATATTTTTAAAATCTCCTTTAAACTGAAATAAGTGTTATCTTATCTTTTCTTCTCCTATGTTTTCCAAAACAACAAAGCTTCCTTTTGCACGCATAACATCATTTACTTTTTCAAACTCAAAGTTTTCATAAATAACTTCGCCGTTTGTTTTGGTTTTAAGCTCTTCATATATTTTATCCTGACACATTTGCTGTAGTTCTGCGTCAGTGTGTTTTATTTCTTTATAATTATACTCTGTGTATTTTTCTTTAACAATACTAAGTGGAAAAATAAAATCACCTATGGATAATTTTTTTTCATAGCAAATTTCCGTATCATATTCATTTTCTGTCTTTGGTTTTATGATGTCCAAAATATTATTGTTAATAACAATGTATTTATTATAAGTTTCGTTTCCGGTATATTCCTTTAATTTTTCTACTTCGCTCATATTTTTTTTAATATCTATGTACACTCTTCCCAAAACTTCGCCTGAGGCTCTTGTAAAAGAGTTTTCCGCAAGGTCTGTCTCAAAATTAGGTTTAAGTTCTCCCGATATTAAAACATCTCCCGCATGTATTATATCGCCTGTTTTTACCATAGGTGTTCCGGAATTTACGGTTATTTTTTCTATAACTGCGTCCTTTGTTGCAAATATATCGGACGGAGTATCTCTGTCATGTATTTCCGGTTTTGGAATAGTTTCTTTTATTTTTACAGATGCGTTTGTACCCTTTATATTTATGCCTATCCAGGATATATCATCAAAAGCTGTTATTAAATTTCTGCTTCTCTTTCTTGTGTCTATTTTAAATTTAAGTTTTCCCGGAGAAAGCCCAAGCTCTTCGCATGCGGCTATTATGTCTTCTGTTTTTATTCTTTCGTTTCCCTCTATTTTAAGAGTCCATACAAAAGATGAAAGTACATACAAAGACAGAACAAAAAATATTATACCAAATTTTAAAATGGTACGTTTTTTATATTTTTTTAGTATAAAAGGGAAACCCCTTTTATCTATAATTTTATAAGTACATCTTGTTTTTCTTGCACAGTAGTTTATCTTTTTAAAACTTCCTAAACCGACTTTCATAGT
>CALWSX010000110.1 GCA_944384285.1 uncultured Lachnospiraceae bacterium | reverse complement strand
TATTATAAATTCCGGAAGCGGAAACCAGGGAATGACCTGTTCTTTACCTGTTATTGAATATGCAAAGGAACTTAAGGCAGATGATGAAAAATTATATCGTGCCCTTGTTCTTTCAAACCTTGTAGCTATTCATCAAAAAACAGGAATAGGCCGTTTAAGTGCATATTGCGGAGCTGTTTGTGCCGGAGCTGCCGCAGGAGCTGGAATTGCTTATTTATGCGGTGGAGAATATGAGGACATAACCCATACTGTTGTAAATGCTCTTGCTATTGTATCCGGAATTGTATGCGACGGCGCAAAAGCCTCTTGTGCTGCAAAAATTGCTTTCTCTGTAGAAGCAGGTATTTTAGGATATTATATGTACAAACAAGGTCAGCAGTTTTATGCAGGTGATGGAATTGTTACAAAAGGCGCTGACGAAACTATAAAAAATATAGGACGTTTGGGTAAACAAGGTATGAAACAAACAAATGACGAAATAATAGACATTATGGTAGGAGATAATATCTGTTGTTAATAAATTATACATGCTCTTAATTTTAAAATGGTTCCTTTTTATTATAAGAAGGAACCATTTTTTATATTTAAAACTAATCAATGTTAAAAAAAAGTGCAAATAAGCAAAATTTTATATATGGATTTTTTTATATAAACATCTATAATTAATTTATAACAACATTGGAGGTTTTTTAATTATGAGCTTAGGAAACAGTTTATCAAAATCCAGAAAAAAAAGCGGTTATTCTCAAGAAGAAGTTGCCGAAAAATTAGGTGTCAGCAGACAAACTATTTCAAAATGGGAACTAAATGAAACTTTGCCCGATTTATACCAGTCAAAAAAACTGGCAAATCTTTATAATATTTCTTTAGATGATTTAATAGACATTGATTTTGAAATACAAGAAATCCAAAAAACCATAGAAAACATTAGTGACGAAAAACAAAACAAAATTAATTGGACAAAAGTTTGGAGTAAAAAATATCCTATTTTATCAACATATCAAGATGAAGTTGATATAGAATATTATGCTATTAAAATAAAAGAGCTTTTAAAAAATCTCAAAAAGGATTACGGTTATAGTGATTTAGATGCTTGTTTAGTTCTTAAGGATATATTAGCTCATGTCTGGAAAGATAAAAAATAATATATCTTTAATTATTATAAATATTAATTTCCTTATTTTTAAAAATATAAAAAGAGCTTCTGTTTTTAACAAAAGCTCCTTTTTATTTTAAAAAGTATAAACCATAATATATTCTTCTTCATTTTCAAAAATCGTTTCAAAACCAAGTTTTTTATACATTTTAACAGCATAATTTTCTTTTTGGACAGACAAAGATGCTTTATTATAACCTTTGTTTTTCAAGTATAATAACATTGATTTCATAAGCTGTGTTCCTATCCCTTTTCCTCTGTATTTTGGCAAAACAGATATACAAAAAGAAGGTGTATCTTTGTCAACATAACCATATTGTTCCACAGTTCTTACCCACACAGCCCCGATAACTTCATTATTATACTCTGCTACAAGACAATAATCATCTTTCTTTTTACCGAAATCGGAGATAGTTCTCCATAAATCCGGTTCATAAATTACTGATTTTGGGAGTTCTTTTTTATACCCTTTGGGTATAAAAATAGCATAATACAAAAAATCTTCTAACAAGGAATATTCATTTTCTTCCATATTTCGTATTAAATAATCCATAAATAAAACCTTTCTTAAAAGTTTTAATTTTATTCATTTTTTAACTGTGTTCTTATTTTTCTAAGTTCTTCAGGAAGTTCCTCATCTTTCATATTATCAGGAACAGCAGTTGTACCTGCTTTTTTTGCAGTTTCATAATACCAACACTTAAAATTCACTACATCAAGAGTGTTTTGTAATTTTTCTATTTGTTTTTCAACTTCTTCTTTTCTTTTTTTGAACAATAAAAGCCTGTCATCAATACTTTTATCGCCTTCCATAACCAAATATATAAATTTTTTTATATCTTTAAGCTGCATTCCCGTATGTTTTAAGCATTCTATAATTTTTAAGAACTCATAGTCCGAATCATTAAACATTCTTATTCCGCTTTCCGAACGCTCAACAAAAGGCAAAAGCCCCTCTTTATCATAGTATCTTAGTGTTGATGCTGCAACTCCAAGTTTTTTTGCCATTTCTCCTATTGTATAAAACATTTTATCCTCCCAAAAAAATTTCAAAAAACTATTGACTTAAAGTTAACTTTAACTACTACAATTAACTTATATTAATTATAATAACTTTAATAGTTTATGTCAACAAGGAGGTTTAGAAATGGATAATAATTCAAATATATTTAAATTAGGAGAAAAAAATGATAAATATTCACAATATTTTATAGGTCAAAGTTATTTAAACATGCTTTCAACAGAACAGGTTGTAATAGCCAATGTTACATTTGAACCATCTTGCAGAAATAACTGGCATATACATAACGCTGAATCCGGTGGAGGCCAAATTCTTCTTGTAACTTCGGGAAGAGGATATTATCAAGAATGGGGAAAAGAACCTTTGGAACTTAATCCGGGAGATGTTGTAAATATCCCTGCCGGTGTTAAACATTGGCATGGCGCCGCACCTGACAGTTGGTTCTCACACATTGCTATAGAAGTTCCTGCTGTTTCAGGAAGCACAAAATGGTGTGAACCTGTTAATGATGAAAAATATAACAAACTTAAATAAGGAGGATTTTATATGTTAGGAAACTTTTGTTATTCAAACCCTACAAAACTTTACTTTGGAAAGGATTCACTCGAGAATCTTAGTAACGAACTTTCAAACTATGGTAAAAACATTATGCTTGTTTACGGAAGCGGTTCAATAAAAAAATCAGGTCTCTATGATAAAGTTACAGAAATACTTAAAAAATGTGGAAAAAATATATTTGAAGACCCTAATGTTATGCCAAACCCTACTGTAGAAAAACTTTATGAAGGCTGTAAAATAGCTAAAGAAAACAATATAGACTTGATTTTAGCTGTAGGCGGAGGCTCTGTTTGTGACTATGCAAAAGCTGTTTCGGTTTCAACATATTGCACAGAAGACCCTTGGGATAAATATTATCTTCGTATGGAAGATGTTGATAACAAGATAATTCCTGTTGGCTGTATTCTTACAATGGTTGGCACAGGTTCTGAAATGAATGGTGGCTCCGTTATCACAAATCATAGCTCAAAACTTAAAATAGGTCATGTTTTTGGAGATAACGTATTCCCAAAATTTTCTATTCTTAATCCGGAACTTACTTTTACAATTCCAAAATATCAAATGGTATCAGGATTTTTCGATATTATGTCACATATTTTAGAACAGTATTTTTCAGACAGTGATGATTGTACATCAGACTATATAATGGAAGGCTTATTAAAATCTTTAATCCACAGCTCCAAAATAGCAGTCGTTAATCCAGAAGACTATGAAGCACGAAGCAACATTATGTGGATAGCTACATGGGCATTAAATACACTCGTTGCAAAAGGAAAATCTACTGACTGGATGGTTCATATGATCGGTCAGGCAATAGGCGCATACACTGATGCAACTCACGGTATGACATTATCCGCAATTTCTATCCCATATTACAGATATATAATGCCATATGGTCTAAAGAAATTCAAAAGATACGCTATAAATGTATGGAATGTATCTCCTAATGGAAAAACTGATGAAGAAATAGCAAACGAAGGTCTTTTATGTATGGAAAATTATATGAAAGAACTCGGTCTTGTAATGAATATTAAAGATTTGAATGTTACACCTGAAATGCTTTCAGGGATTGCTGATGCAACATTTATTATGACAGGCGGATACAAAACATTAACACACGAAGAAATTATACACATTTTAGAAGAAAGTATGAGGTAATAAAAATGGAAAAAGTAACAGCAGGAAGAGATAAACTTTTAGATTTCGCTCCTAAATTTGCAGAACTTAATGATGATGTTTTATTCGGAGATATTTGGGCAAACGAAAGCATTTTATCAGTTAAACAAAGATGTGTTTTAACTGTTACAGCTCTTATATCAAGCGGTATACTTGACAGCTCTCTTGAATTTCATTTAAAAAATGCCAAAAATAACGGTGTTACAAAAGAAGAAATGGCTGAAATCATTACTCATATTGCTTTTTATGTAGGCTGGCCAAAAGCATGGGCTGCTTTTAACTTTGCTAAAAAAATTTACGAGGAGGAATAATATGAAAAATATCTTAATTATTTCAACCAGTTTAAGACCTCACAGTAATTCAGAAATTCTTGCAAAAGAATTTGAAAAAGGCGCTTTAGAAAGTGGAAATAATGTTGAATTTATAAATCTTACAGGGAAAAAAATAAATTATTGCATTGGTTGTCTTAAATGTCAAAAATCACAAAAATGTATTATTAAAGATGATACAGAAGAAATTTTAGAAAAAATAAAAAATTCAGACACAATTATATTTGCAACCCCTATTTATTTTTATGAAATGTCAGGTCAAATGAAAACTCTTCTTGACCGTACAAACCCACTTTTCACATCTGACTACTCTTTTAAAGATATATATTTAATAACAACTTCCGCAGATATGAGTGAAAGCGCTTCTGACGGTGCCATTAACGGCATTAAAGGTTGGATTGAATGTTTTGAAAAAGCAAGGTTTGCGGGATTGATTTCAGGAGTTGGACTCACAGACGCCAACGAAGCAAATAATAACGCAAAACTTCTTAAAAAAGCTTATGAAGCAGGAAAGAATGTATAAAAACACTTTGTGTTTTAATACTTGTTTTAATTCAATTATCATTTTAATATTAAAATACGAACACAAAAATATTATTAATGTTGTCAGATATTAAAATATTTAAGTAAAATCTAAACTATAAAAAACCTCCTTTAATACAAAATGTATAAAAAGGAGGTTTTTTTAAATACTTAAATTAATTACATATCATCAAGTTCTTCTTGTGAAATAATGCGAATACCGTTTTTTTCTAAAACTTCAGCCGCTTTTTCATTGTCTTCAACTCTTAAAACCATATATGCTTTTCCTTTTTTACGAGTAATAAAAGCATAAGTATATTCAAGATTTATGTTGTTTTCACCTAAAAGCTTAACAATTTTATAAAGACTGCCAGCTTCATCAGTCATTTCTGCTGCAAGAACAGGTGTTACTGAAAAAATATATTCAGCTTCTTTAAGAACACAAGCTGCTCTGTATGCATCGTCAACAATAATACGAAGAATACCAAAATCAGGTGTTTCTGCAATTGATAAAGCTCTCATATCAATTTTGTTATCAAGAAGTACTTTTGTAAACTCTGCCAAAGTGCCGGATTTATTTTCTAAAAATACAGATATCTGATTTACTGTCATTATTATTCACCGTTCCTTTCTTAAAAACTAAAACTCTTTGGAACAAAATTATTTATAAAGGTTTCGTTTATCAATAATACGCACTGCTTTTCCTTCACTTCTTGCAATGGTCTTTGGTGCAACAAGCTGTACATCAGCATAAATACCAAGCATTGATTTTAAATCTGCTTCAAGTTCTTTTTCTCTCTTAGAAATAGCAGTTACAGTATCTGAGAAGATTTCCGGTGTCATTTCTACTAAAACTTCTAAAACATCGCTGTTGTTTGCTCTGCTTACAACAATCTGATAGTTTGCTGCGTATCCACGGTTTAAAAGTACAGTTTCTATCTGTGATGGGAATACGTTTACGCCTTTTACAATAAGCATATCGTCGCTTCTTCCAAGAGGTTTTGTCATTTTTACATGAGTACGGCCACATGAGCATTTTTCATGAGATAATATACAAATATCTCTTGTACGATAACGAATAAGAGGGAAAGCATCTTTTGTTATACAAGTAAATACAAGCTCACCCTTTTCACCATCAGGAAGTACTTCTCCTGTATCAGGATCAATAACTTCTGCAATGAAATGGTCTTCATTTATATGCATACCATTTTGCGCACTACATTCATAAGCAACCCCTGGGCCGCAAATTTCAGTAAGACCATAAATATCATACGCTTTGATTCCAAGTTTTTGTTCAATATCATTACGCATTTCCTGTGTCCATGCTTCTGCGCCAAAAATACCTGCTTTAAGTTTTATCTGATCTCTTACACCTTTTTCATAGATTGATTCTGTTAAATATGCAGCATAAGATGGTGTACAACAAAGTATAGTTGAGCCTAAATCACACATAAACTGAATCTGTCTTTCTGTATTCCCGGATGACATTGGAAGTGTGAGAGAACCTACTTTATGAGATCCACCATTAAGTCCAGGACCTCCTGTAAATAATCCATATCCATAACAAACTTGTACAACATCGTCTTTATCCCCGCCAGCTGCCATAATCGCACGTGCACAGCAATCTTCCCAAAGGTCTAAGTCGTGCTGTGTATAAAAAGCAACTACTCTTCGTCCAGTTGTTCCACTAGTTGATTGAATACGAACCGCTTGTTCTAAAGGCACTGCTAAAAGACCATAAGGATATGCATCTCTAAGGTCGGCTTTTGTAAGAAACGGAAGTTTACGTAAATCATCCACTGAGTGGATATCATCAGGTGTTACACCTTTTTCTACCATAAGATTTCTGTAATAAGGAACATTTTCATAAACCCTGCGCACAGTTTGAACAAGACGTTCGTCCTGCCATTTTTTAATTTGTTCTCTTGATGCGCATTCTATTTCAGGCTGATAATATTTTTCCATTGGTTGTCATCCCCCTCTATAGTATGATTTTACAGGCTTTTATACCTATAATTTACTACAACATTGCACTAAATCCGTGTTGTGTAGGGCTATTGTAACACCTTTAATAATAAAAGTAAATATCAGTAAATAGAAAATTTATAAGAGTAATTTTCCTACAAAATCTAAGCATTTTATACCAAAAGTTAAAATTTTTTTATTTTTATTATTTCATTTACACCATAAAATTTTACTCAAATTTAATTTCTTGTATTTTATTTTTTCCAAATGATTAACTAATTGCAAAATAAAAACCAATTAATTTACAAAATAAACAAATCATATTCTTTTGTTCAATATAATTTAATAAAATATTCATATAATATATGTAGTTTAAGAAAAAAATATTTCCAAATCCTCTTTCTCAATTTTTACAAGTCTAAGCCAAGGAGTGACACAAAACTTTGGCATTACAAACCATTCACCATTTATTTTTTGAAATACAAAAAGCGTATCACAATCATTTTCACGCATTTCTAAAACTCCGTTTTGATAAGCCATTTTCAAATTATTTGAAAGAAATCTTTTGACAAGTTTTTTTTCTTTAAAAAGTGCTATAAAATACATATCTTATCCTCCTTCAAACATAAGGTATTTCAAGCACTATTTTAAATTATGACCTGTGTCAAAAATGTCACTTTGTGTTACTAAACGAAGAATATTTCGACATATTTTTACATATTGTGACATTATGTTTTATAATTAAATAAATATTCTTTTAAAAAATAATATAACATTAAATTAACTTTATTTAAAAATTAACAATACAAATCTTTTTATTTGTGTTTATTTTGACAAACTTTTCATTTTTTTTACTTAAAACAAAAAATTTTTATATAAATATAATATTTCTATAATTATTTTTTTAAATAGTTTTTTGTACATTTCACATAATATACAATGATTATAGCTTGTTTTATCTCATATTTTCTTTTTATTAAACATAATACAACCTATAATATATCTGATGTTTAACAAGTGTAAACAAAATATTGGTTATTTTTAATGCAATATGACTAATCGAGAAAAATTTCACATTAATTGACTTTTTTTATTCTATTTATTAATATATAAAATAAGTTAAGTCTCTGTAATTTATGCTTTTTTTCACCATATTTTTTTTGATATTACTTACAAAATAATAAATTAATTACTTTTCCTGACTAAAATCTTTATGTAACATTTTAACATTATGGTATATATTTTTTGTGATATTTTTACCAAAAAATTTTAGCACATAATTTATTATCTAAGTTTGAAAAATAGGTTTTAACTGCAATTAAATAAGAGCTTTACTAAAATTTACTATTGAGGTGATTTTATGAAAAAAAGAACAATATTAACATCTTTAATACTTGCACTATCTATGATTTTTACAGCATGTACTTCACAAGCACCAACAAATGAGGCGCCACAAGAAAAACAGGAAGTAAAAATTGCAGCCATGAAAGGCCCTACATCTTTAGGTATGTTACAGCTTATGGATAAGGACGAAAAAGGCGAAACACAGGCAGATTATACATTTACTCTTGCTGGAACAGCTGATGAAATAACTCCAAAACTTTTACAGGGAGAACTTGATATTGCAGCAGTACCTGCAAACTTAGCATCAACTTTATATAACAAATCAGAAGGTAAAATAAAAGCTCTTGCTATAAATGCATTAGGAGTTGTATATATCCTTGAAAAAGGTGAACCTACAATAACTTCTATCGAAGATTTAAAAGGAAAAACAATTTGTGCAACAGGAAAAGGAACTACTCCTGAAGCATCTATTCGTTACCTCTTAAACCTTTCTGGTATAAACCCTGATACAGACGTTACTTTTGACTGGCACCAGGACCCTGCGGAAGTTGTATCTTTACTTACTGAAGGAAAAGCAGACATTGCTATGCTCCCTCAGCCTTACGCAACAGTTGCACAGACAAAAGTTGAAGGTTTAAATTCTGTACTTTCATTAAACGATGTATGGAACGAAAAAGTACCTGAAAGTAAACTTGTAACAGGAACTTTGGTTGTAAGAAGCGATTTTGCAGAAAACAACGCAGAACTTATACAGACTTTCTTGGAAGAATATAAAGAATCTACAGACTTTTCAATAGAAAATATTGATGAAGCTGCTGCTCTTTCTGAAAAATATGGAATAATAAATGAACCTATTGCAAAAAAAGCACTTCCTTTATGTAATATTACTTGTATGTATAACGATGAAATGAAAACAGCTTTGGAAGGATATTTACAAGTTTTATACGATTCAAATCCTCAAATGATAGGTGGACAGATGCCTAAGGAAGATTTCTATTATGTATGGTAAATCAAACAAAAATAAAGTTTGGTCTTTAAAACAAAAATTTATTTCAATATTAATATCTGTAGCCCTATGGCAGATTGTTGCTTTGTGGCTAAACCAACCTGCACTTTTAGCATCACCCATTGATGTTATTAAAACTCTTTTTGACATAATATTTAAAAAAGAGTTTTGGGCTACAGTAATATTTTCATTTTCTAAAATATCAGTAGGATTTTTATTAGCCATTATAATAGGTACATTATTGGCTTCATTATCCTATAAATTTGATAAATTGGAACTTTTGCTTTACCCTTTTATGTCGGTTGTAAAGGCTGTACCTGTAGTATCTTTTATAATTCTTTGCTTTATTTGGATTAAGGCAGAAAACCTTTCTGTATTAATATCGTTTTTAATGGTACTCCCTATTGTGTACACGGGTATTTTAAACGGTATTAAATCTACTGATATAAAACTTTTGGAAATGGCTAAGGTTTTTAAGATAAATAACTTTAACAAAATTAAATATATTTATCTGCCAAGTTTAAAACCTCAAATTCTGTCTATTTGCAGTGTTTCTGTAGGTTTTGCATGGAAATCCGGTGTTGCAGCAGAGGTAATTACAATTCCAAATGGATCAATAGGCGATATGCTCTATAAAGCCAAAATATATCTTAATTCAAATGAGCTTCTTGCATGGACTGTTGTAATTGTTATAATAAGCATGCTTTTTGAAAAAATTATTTCAAAATTTATAAAATTCCTATATCAAAGATATGAAGGACAGTGATAATATGGAGGTTATTGTAAAAAATCTCAACAAAAAATTTGGAGAAAAAATTATATTTAATAATTTTTCCGCCTCTTTTTCTTCAGATAAAATAACCTGTATAATGGGAGAATCCGGAAGCGGAAAAACAACCTTGTTTAATATACTCTCTTCCCTTACAATCCCTGATAGTTATGAAATACTTAATGTTCCAAAAAAGATAGGATATGTTTTCCAGGAAAACAGACTTTGTGAAAACTTTTCAGCTATTACAAATATAAAAATAGCTTTATCAAATAAAACTGTTTCAGATGAAGAAATTGAAAAAAATTTAAATTCAGTCGGAATTTACGATGTCTCAAAAAAGCCTGTTTCAAAATTTAGCGGCGGTATGAAACGAAGAGTTGCAATAGTTAGAGCAATAATGTCTGATTCTGACCTTATTCTTCTTGATGAACCTCTTAACGGTCTTGATGAAGAAAACCAAAAAAAAGTTATTGAGTATATAATAAATAATACCAAAAACAAGGTTGTTATTATTTCAACCCATGATATTTCAAATATAGATACATTTAATGCAAATTTATTAAAATTATAATTTATACCAATATATACTTTTCACTATTAAAAGTATTTAAAGTAATTTATAATGATATAAATCATTACAGATATTTATTTTAAGGAGGATTTTTTAATGAGTAGGTTAAGTATTATTACACCCAACTTGGCTCAAACGACAGTTGAAAGACTCTATAAAGAGCTTGAAAGTCGTATTGTAGCAAGCCCACCGGGACTTTGTCCTGTTGACATGGCAGCATCATTTTTAAAACTCTGCCATTCTCAAACCTGTGGCAAATGTACACCTTGCCGTATTGGTTTAGGACAGCTTGAAAACCTTTTAGAAGACGTTTTGGAAGGCAGAGCAACACTTAAAACCCTCGACTTAAACGAAAAAACCGCTCAGGTTGTTGCTGATTCTGCTGACTGTGCTATTGGTTATGAAGCTGCCGAAATGGTACTTAGAGGTCTTAAAGGTTTCAGAGAAGATTATATCGAACATATCACAAACAACAGATGTACATTCAGACTTGATCAACCTGTACCTTGTGTATCACAGTGTCCTGCAAATGTAGACATTCCTGGATACATTGCCCTTGTAAACGAAGGAAGATATGATGACGCTGTTAAGCTTATACGTAAAGACAATCCTTTTGTTGTTGCTTGTGCTTATATCTGTGAACACCCATGTGAAAACCGCTGCCGCAGAAATATGATTGATTCTTCTGTAAATATCAGAGGATTAAAGAGATATGCTGTTGACCATGCCAAAGAAGAATATGTTCCAACTTTAGCAGAACCTACAGGAAAAACTGTTGCTGTTGTTGGTGGAGGTCCTGGCGGACTTTCTGCTGCATACTATCTTGCTATTATGGGACACAAAGTAACAGTATACGAACAGAGAAGCCAACTTGGCGGTATGCTCCGTTATGGAATTCCAAGTTACAGACTTCCACGTAAAAAACTTGATGATGAAATCAAACATATTTTATCAACAGGTATTGAAGTACATACAAATGTAAGTGTTGGAAAAGACATTACTTTAAAAGAATTAAAAGATAAATATGACAGCGTTTATATTTCTATTGGCGCTCATACTGACAAGAAAATCGGTATTGAAGGCGAAGACGCTAATAATGTTATTTCAGCAGTTGAAATGCTCCGTCAGATAGGCGACGGTACAAACCCTGACTTCAAAGGCAAAAAAGTTGTTGTAGTTGGTGGTGGAAACGTTGCTATGGACGTTGTTAGAAGCTCTGTAAGACTTGGTGCAGAAAAAACTACTTGCGTATACCGTCGTCGTAAAGAAGATATGACTGCTCTTGTTGAAGAAATAGAAGGAGCTATCGCAGAAGGTGTAGAACTTGTTACTCTTAAAGCTCCTCTTAAAATCGAAAAAGATGAAAACGGAAATGCAAAAGCTCTTTGGGTTCAGCCTCAGATTATAGGAAAAATTGATAAAATGGGAAGACCATCTCCTTCAAATGCATCTGTAGAACCACAGAGAATTGAAGCGGACATCATTGTTATTTCTATCGGTCAGGGCATCGAATCAAGAGAATTTGAAAAATACGGAATTCCTGTAAAACGTGGAATTATTAGCGCTTTAGACACAGGCGAAATTACAAACCACGAAGGTATTTTTGCTGGTGGTGACTGTGTAACAGGTCCTGCTACAGTTATTCGTGCTATTGCTGCCGGAAAAGTTGCTGCTGCAAATGTTGACGAATACTTAGGCTTCCACCATGAAATTAAAGCTGATGTTGTTATACCTAACCCTAAACAGATTGACAAAATTCCTTGCGGAAGAGTTAATATGGCTGAAAGAGAAGCATCAGAACGTAAAAATGACTTTGAATGCATTGAATTCTGTATGACTTGCGAAGAAGCTAACCAAGAGTCAAATCGTTGCCTCCGTTGCGACAAATACGGCTTTGGTATTTTTAAAGGAGGTAGAATTGATAAATGGTAAACTTAACTATTGATAATATCCCCGTTTCTGTAAATGAAGGCACAACTATTATGAAAGCTGCGTCATCTGTAGGCATTTTTATACCAAGCCTCTGTTACTTAGAAGGTATTAACGAAATTGGCGCTTGCCGTGTATGTATAGTTGAAATCGAAGGAAAAGAAAAACTTGTTGCTTCATGCAACACTGTTGTTGAAGAAGGTATGGTTGTTTACACAAACAGCCCAAAAGTAAGAAAATCACGTAAAACTGTTGTTGAACTGATACTTTCACAACATGACTGTTACTGTGCTACTTGTTCAAGAAGTGGAAACTGTAAACTTCAGGCTATTGCAAACGACTTAGGAATTTTAGCTCTTCCTTATGAAAGAGAAGTTGTTCAAAAACATTGGCCTGCTGATTTCCCTCTTGTTAAAAACTCAGCTAAATGTATTAAATGTATGCGTTGTATTCAGGTTTGTGACAAAGTTCAGTCTCTTAACATTTGGGATATAGAAGGTACAGGTTCAAGAACTCGTATTGGTATTTCCGGAAACAGAAAAATCACAGAAGCTGACTGTTCATTATGCGGACAATGTATTACTCACTGTCCAACAGGAGCTTTAAGAGAAAGAGATGATACTGCAAGAGTATTAGACGCTATTGCAGACCCTGATATCATTACAGTTGTACAAGTTGCTCCTGCTGTTCGTTCAGCTTGGGCTGAGCACTGGGGACTTGACAGAGAATTTGCAACACCTGAAAGAATGGTTACAGCTATCAAAAAACTTGGTTTTGACTACGTTTTTGATACAAACTTCAGCGCAGACCTTACAATCATGGAAGAAGGCAGCGAATTTATAGAAAGACTTAAAGATAAAGAAAATCATAAATTCCCTATGTTCACATCATGTTGTCCTGGCTGGATACGTTTTATTAAAACACAGTATCCTGATATGGTTCCACAGCTTTCTACAGCTAAATCTCCACAGCAAATGTTTGGTGCTGTTGTAAAAAGCTATTTTGCTGAAAAAATAGGCATTGACCCTCATAATATTTTTTGTGTTTCTATCATGCCATGTCTTGCTAAAAAACATGAATGTGCTATTCCTGTAATGAACGACGCTTGCGGCGATCCTGATGTTGATGTTGTATTAACAACAAGAGAACTTGTAAGAATATTAAGAGCTGATCATATTGCTCCTGTTGAACTTCCTGAAACACCTTTTGACTCACCTCTTGGAACAGGTACAGGTGCTGCTGTAATCTTTGGTGCAACAGGCGGTGTTATGGAAGCGGCTCTCCGTTCTGCTTACTTCCTTGTTACAGGCAAAAATCCTGATGCTGACGCATTCAAAGAAGTAAGAGGTCTTGATGGTTGGAAAGAATCTACTTTTGATATTAACGGTATAAAAGTACGTACTGCTATTGCAAGTGGTCTTGGCAACACAAGAAAACTTATTGAAGCTATAAGAAGAGGCGAAGTTGAATATGATTTTGTAGAAATCATGACTTGTCCTGGCGGCTGTGCTGGCGGTGGCGGACAGCCTATACATGACGGAATTGAACTTGCAGGAGATCGTGTTGATTATCTTTATACTCTTGATAAAAATAATCCTCTTCGTTTCTCTCATGAAAATCCTGATGTATTAGCTGTTTATAAAGAATATTTTGAAAAACCTCTCGGTCATAAATCACATCATTTATTACATACAGACCATGAGGCTTGGAAATTAGATTTTATACCAAATCCAAACAATAAAAAAAGATACTATTAATTTTTAAAAACAAAACCGCTTTAATTATAAAATTTACAGCGGTTTTGTTTTTTTATAATATTCTTATCTTTATTTATATCAAGGTATTAAAGACATTAAATGAACTTTTTTCTTGTTTTCTATTCTTTTTCTTATATTAAAATATAGCTTCTAGCAATATCACTAAAATAAAATTATTAAATAGATATTCCTAAATTTTTGGCTTCTTCAAGTTGGTCTTTTTTATTTAAAATATCACCTATGTCCATATTTCCTCCGGCATATACAATACCTATATTTTTCCACCCTAAATTTGAAATTAATCCTTCATAAAATGCTTTAACAGGGGCAAAATTACTTTCTGTATCGCCTTCTGCTGCCATGAGCAAAATACAGTCTTTTTTAGGGTTTCTGTAATTTTTGTCTAATTCTGCCACCGCAAACAAACGGTCAAACGCAATTTTAAGCTGACCGGTAATTCCCCAATAGTACATAGGAGAAGCTAAAACAACGATATCGGCTTCTTTGTATACCGGATAAATTTTCATCATATCGTCTTTTTGCACACAAGGACATAACTCGTCTTTTCCGCCTTTGCAACACCCCAAACACCCATGTATATCCATTTTTTGCAAATCAAAACAAACAACTTCATTTCCAGACTCTTTTGCACCCTCTGTAAATTTTTTTATCAACTCTTTAGTGTTTCCGTTCATTCGTGGACTGCCATTTAAAATACAAATTTTTTTATTCATACAATTTACACCTCCAAAAAATTTATGCTATAATTATAGCAATAAATATAACTATAATAAAGTACGCACATTTTTGTTAGATACTAACCAAAAGGAGAGTGTAAATGTTTAAAGATTATATAGAAAATTCAAACTTTGAAGATACTGGGTTTAGTTATACTTTGTCATTGATAAGCGGAAAATATAAAATGATAATTCTGTACTGCCTAATGGAATTTAAAGTAGTACGATACAATGAATTAAAACGATATATAAAATCTATTTCACACAAAACACTCAGCAGTTCTCTAAAAGAGTTAGAAAAAGACAATTTAATAATACGTAAAGAGTATCCACAAATACCGCCTAAAGTAGAATATAGCTTATCTGACAGAGGTAAATCCCTTATGGAAATATTGGATCAATTGTGTATATGGGGAGAAAATAATAAAGATAAAGCATAATAAAAACAGAGAATTTTTAAAATTAAAAACTAAAAATTCTCTGTTTTTTTATAGTCTTATTGGGCCGTAATAATTTATATTAAATTTTAATATAAATTAAAACCAAAAGAATCTTTCTAAATTTTTTAAAGTTGTTTTTGTAAAAAATTATCATAGCTTTTCTTGCTTTTGTAAAAGAACACAAGATAAACAATAGTTACAATTAAAAATGCATATGTTAATAAAAGTACAATAGGAGTAAATCCTGGTGAATTAAACAAAGATAATGCTATAGCTATAATCTGTAAAATTGCTTGTATTCTCCAAATTTTAAAAAGACTTTCTGTTCCTAAATTAATATTTTCGTCTTTTTCAATATCATGAATACCATTGTTAATAAGATACATAATATAAAGCATTACAAAATTACTTATTAAACTTAATGTCATTAATAAGGCTTTTCCATCTTTAATTGGTACATAATTCATACCTATAGGAATAAAAGAATAAATTATCATACCTATCGTATAAGGCTTTGCTTTTTCAAAATTTTTGCTTTTTTCTACAAGTTTAAAAAGCCCTAAAAGAATAAGGACATATCCAAGAAAATCCGGAAGAAAATCAAATCCGTTAATTTTAATATGAAAAAATACAAACAACCAACCAGCAAATATGTATGTCATATAAACCCCCCTATAATTAATATTTTTTTAATTTAATTTTTTCTTTTTATTATGTAAGATTGCAAACCTTTTTCACAGCCATTTTTTTTATTTTTTTCTTCTGCTTCTGGCTGTGCTCCAAAATATAACATAGTTGGAGTATTTTCTTTTGCAAGTTCTAAAAGTTTACTTCCTATTCCTTGTTTTTGATATTCCGGAAGGACAAGAAGCTCTGTAATTGTTCCAAAAAAATAACCGTCTGAAAGTATTCTGAGGCAACCTACAAGTTTTTTATTATCGTAAGCAGTTATGTTTATTGTTTTTGATAATGCTTTTTCTGTTTTAAAAACATCATAATCTCCGAGCCATATTTGATTAGCAAAAGAGATAAATATTGATGCATTTAATTCTTTATCATTTACTTTATATTCCATAAATTTTCTCCCCTCGCAAAATATCATTTTAAATTATTTTGTTTTTGTGTAATGGGCATACATTCTCATCATTTCTTCTCCATCACACTTTACCATACAAAGAAACTCAAATCCATATCTTTCATAAAAAGAAGTGTGGTCTGTAATAAGATAAAGAGTTTTTATACCGCGCTTTAACATATCATCACAAACATATTTAAGCATTTTACCCGCTAATCCCAAACAGCGACAGTCTTCTTCCACATATAAAGCACAAATATTTGGAGTAAGGTCTTTTCTTTCATGGAAATCATTTTCAATTACTCCCACTCCTCCAACTATACGATCACCTTCTTTTACCACATACCACTGTGGCACAGCTTTTTTATTTTTTAGTGACTCATTCATGCTTTGCTCATAAGCCTCTTTGGGTATACCCCACTTTTCATGAAACCATAAGGCAGCCTGTCTTTTTAGTTCTTCTTCATCTTTTATATTTATAATAATAAAATCCTTCATAACATATAATCCTTTAATATCTTTATTATCTTTATTATTCTTTATCTTTAAAACTTTATTTAAAAACAATAAATAATTTTATCTAAAGTATAACATATATTAATCTATCAAAAATATATATTTTTTTACAATAATACATAAAAATACAGTGCATTCATACATTTTAAATTAAAAAATATAAATTAAATATTTTAAAATATATTTATTACTTGCTTTTATACAAAATCTTTTATAAATAAAAAAACAAAGCTAAAAATAAGCTTTGCTTCTTTATTTATATAAGGGGTTTAAACAATGCTAAGTTATAATAAAATTGATTTTTCAGTATCTTTATCAAAAAGATGTACTTTTTCACTGTCAATGTTAAATGCTACTGTGTCTCCAGGTTTTATAGACAGGTTTGCCTTTGTTTTTATTACAAGTTTGCTTTCATCAATAAGTTTAAGATACACATATGCCTCTGAACCCATAACTTCTGTAAGGTCAGTATATCCAGATGATATTCCATCTTCGCAATTTTCATTTATGATAATATCTTCCGGTCTTATGCCCATTATTACTTCTTGATTTTCGTATGCTTCTACTTTGCTATTATATTTTTCCGGCAAACTTAAATATGTATTTAAAAATTCTAAATTATATCTTTCGCCGTTTTTTACTATTTTTGCATTTAAAAAGTTCATCTGAGGTGAGCCTATAAATCCTGCAACAAATAAATTTGCAGGGTGTTCAAAAAGATTTTGAGGTGTATCCACTTGTTGAATAAAACCATCTTTCATTACTACAATTCTGTCTCCCATTGTCATAGCCTCTGTCTGGTCATGAGTTACATAGACAAATGTAGCATCAAGACTTCTGTGAAGTTTTATTATTTCAGATCTCATTGCTGTACGGAGTTTTGCGTCAAGATTTGAAAGAGGTTCATCAAGTAAAAATACGTCTGGATTTCTTACCATTGATCTTCCAAGTGCAACCCTTTGTCTTTGTCCGCCTGAAAGAGCTTTTGGCTTTCTATCCAAAAGATGTGTAATATCAAGTACTTTAGCCACATCTTCAACTTTTTTTCGTATTTCATCTTTAGGAACTTTTCTTAATTTTAATCCAAAATCCATATTTTCAAATACAGTCATATGTGGATAAAGCGCATAATTCTTAAATACCATAGCTATATTTCTGTCTTTAGGCTGAACATCATTTACAAGTTTGTCTCCTATATAAAGTTCTCCCTC
>CALWSX010000109.1 GCA_944384285.1 uncultured Lachnospiraceae bacterium | reverse complement strand
AGTTCATCTATATTTTTCTTAGAAAGTTTTCCGTATTCAGGGAAAGTTTTTGTATTATAATAAACTGTTCCGTTTTTTTCGTATGCATGGCCTGAATCTATGAGTTCTTTTATCATTTCGATAATTTCGTCCATTTCTTCAGTAACACGAGGGTGTTTTGTTGCCGGTTTGATATTTAAACCTTTTGAATCTGTAAGAGCTTCTTTAATATATCTGTCAGAAATAACCTGCATAGTTGTATGTTCTTCATTTGCTTTTTTAATTATTTTATCATCAACATCAGTAAAATTCTGAACAAAATTTACTTCATATCCTTTATATTCAAAATATTTTCTTACAGTATCAAAAACAACAAAAGGTCTTGCATTTCCTATATGAAAAAAGTTATATACAGTAGGTCCGCAAACATACATTTTAACTTTTCCTTCTTCTATAGGTACAAATTCCTCTTTTTTTCTGGTTAATGTATTATATAATTTCATAATCAAATCTCCTTATTTTTTATTTTTTCAATTTCTTGTTCAAGATTATTAATTTTCTGTGTAAGTTCAGCAAGTTCATGCTGAACAGGGTCACCAATATGAATCTGATCAATAGTATCAGAAGGCACTGCTGGTGTTTTCTTTTTATTTTTATCTACACATTTGGCAGGGATACCTACTGCTGTACTGTTTTTAGGAAGGTCGTGAAGTACTACAGAACCGGCTCCTATCATAGAATTATCTCCGATTTTTATAGGACCTAAAACTTTAGCTCCAGCACCTATCAAAACATTATTTCCAATAGTTGGGTGACGTTTTCCAGTTTCTTTCCCCGTTCCTCCTAAAGTTACCCCATGATATATTAAAACATTGTCTCCAATTTCACAAGTTTCACCAATTACTACTCCCATACCATGGTCAATAAAGAAATTCTTGCCTATTTTTGCTCCAGGATGAATTTCTATACCTGTCAAAAGTCTTGAAAATTGTGAAACAAATCTTGCTATAAAATATACTTTCTTTTTATAGAAAAAATGCGCTACACGATGAAACAAAGTTGCCCAAAAACTTGGATAAAGAAAAACTTCTAATATGTTTCTGAATGCAGGGTCTTTTTTCTTTATTATTTTAACTTGTTCTCTTAAGTATGACATTTTATTGTCCTCCTATGAAAATTATATTAATAAAAAAACTTCGCCTCAAACAAAGAGACGAAGTATAAATTCGTGGTTCCACTCTAATTCAGGTAAAAAATACCTCTTTAAAAGTTATAACGTAAACTTAAACGGGATCATGCTACTTAGTTTCGCAAGTCCGACTCAGAAACGCACTTCAAATTTATTTTTATCTTAAACTGCTTTCAGCCCACGACAGTTATTCTCTTATAAGAAAAATAAATTCTACTCTTTTTCGTCACAGTCTTTACAAATTTTCAATTAAACATACAGATACAGAGGATATCCCCTCTTCTTTTCCTGTAAATCCAAGGCCTTCTTCTGTAGTTGCTTTTATGTTAATACATGATTTATCCAAAGATAAAGCTTTTGAAATATTATCTATCATTTCAGGAATATGAGGTGCCATTTTAGGTTTTTGGGCAATTATAGTTGCATCAATATTTACTATTTTATAACCTGCATCTTTTAGTTTTTTACCTGTTTCTTCTAAAAGAAGTATACTTGAAATACCTTTATATTTCATATCATTATCAGGGAAATGTCGTCCTATATCACCTAAAGCTGCTGCTCCTAAAATAGAATCCATAATAGCATGCAGTAAAACATCTGCATCAGAATGACCTAAAAGACCGGTTTTATGAGGTATATCTACCCCTCCGATTATCAATTTTCTATTTTCTACAAGTTTATGGACATCATATCCAAAACCAATTCTCATATTACCACCCTGTATTTTAACATGCAAATATTATATAAAATTATTGCCAGTTTTTCAAGTTAAATTTTAATTATTTGACTATTTTGCCATCGATAAGAGAACAATATTTTTCTTCTTCAAATATAATCTCAGCTTTTGCTGATGTAACTTCTGTCATGTTTTTTTCAAAAATATCAGCCAGAGATTTCTCACACAATACAATAAATTCAACTTTATCAGTATATAAAGTATCCTCTAAAATATATTCTTTTTGAAGTATTTCATACTGGACTTTACCGGATAAAGTATAGTCACAAACTACCCTGTACTTATAACAAAGAAGTTTTTGAACTATTCCCGCATCTAAAAGCGCTAATTTTGCAGCTTTTCCGTAAGCACGTACAAGTCCGCCCGTTCCTAAAAGAGTTCCACCAAAATACCTTGTTACAATAATTATGGCATTTTTGATTTCTTCACCTTTTAAAACTTCTAAAATAGGCTTTCCGGCAGTTCCTTGAGGTTCTCCATCATCGGTAAATTTTTGTATCTCATTTTTCTCACCTATTTGATATGCAAAAACATTATGTGTTGCGTCCCAATATTTTTTTCTTGTTTCATCAATAAAAGCTTTTGCTTCTTCTTCCGAAAAAACGGGTTTTATTACTCCTAAAAACCTTGATTTTTTTTCTACTGTTTCAGCATATCCCATTTTTTCTATGGTTTTATATTTTTCAAGCATAGTTATCTCCTATCTGCTCGCTTTCTTTTAACATTTCCATTCGTTTACAATATACATTTATCCATTGTAAAAGACCTATCATAAAAATACTTATAAGCACAGAACTTCCTCCGTAACTTATAAGCGGAAGTGTTACACCTGTATGAGGTATAAGCTTTGTTACACCACCTATTACAAGGAAAGTCTGAATTGAAAATATAGTAACTATCCCTGTTACTAAAAGGCTGTAAAAACGCCTTTTACAATTTAATGCTACTATAATTTCTCTTAAAAATATCATTATAAATATACATATAACACCTATTGCAAAAATTAGACACAATT
>CALWSX010000108.1 GCA_944384285.1 uncultured Lachnospiraceae bacterium | reverse complement strand
TTTTACAGCAAATACTATTATACTTTTATCAATATTTGCAACAGTAGGTCTTATAAGTTCGTTTTTTCGTTCTTTTATTTCGTCAAGACTGCCTTTTTTATTTTTCTCGTCTAAAACAGAAATTCCAACGAAGTCACCTATAAGAGGTTTGATTTTATCTTTTCTGAAAATGCCTCTGGCACGGCACTCGTAAGTGCCGTTTTTTGTAGAGACATAATAGAATCCGCCAATACCTTTAATAATTGTTCCGTAAAGCATTATTTTTTCTCCCTCTTAATTAGAAAGTAACATATTCGCTTCCTTGATATGAGTCATTAAAGTAAACTTGAATTTCAGCTGTTCCTTTTCCTATAACAACAACATTAAATGGGAAATCTTGAATATTTTTAATTGTGTTTAAAACTACAGTTTGAGAACCATCTTCATTTATCTGTAATACTTTTACACTTACTTCTTGTGAGTTGTCCTGTAAAACAGGGGCATTAATAGATACAACCTGACTTGATTCTTGAGCAGTATTAGTATCTCCGCCTATAACTACAGAAGAGTTATTATCAGAAGTATTTGTGTTTTGTGAATCGTTATTTGTATTTTCTGTATTATCAGTGTTTTCAGTAGGCTCTTTTGTTTCATCTTTTCCTTTGCTTACAGTGATTCTGATCTGACTTGTTTCGTCAACTTCATTGCCATCTGCAATAGACTGACTAATTACAAAACCTTCTTCTACTTTGTCACTATAATCTTCTGCAACTTTTATATTTCCGCTTGAGAAACCAGCTTTTGTAAGAGCATCTTTAGCTTTTTCAGTGCTTAAACCTACTACATTAGGTACTGTAATAAATTTAGTTTCTTCACCTTTACTTATTGTAAAAGTTATTTCTGTGTTTTTGTCAATTTCAGTACCTGGATCCGGAGACTGAGACATTATTTTACCTAATTCATATTTTGTACTATATTCATAATTTAATGTAATATTTGTAGGACCAAGTTCTTTAAGTTCTTTAATTGCAACAGTGTCTTCTTTATCAATATAATTTGGCATTTCAAATTTTTGTAAGCCTTTACTTACAGTAACTCCAATAGGAGTATCTTTTAATACTTTTCCACCTGGATCAACATCTTGGTTACATATAAGACCTTCTTCGTAGTGGTTTGAATAATCTTCATCTTTTACTTCAATAGTAAGACCAAGTCTTTCTGCTTCTGCCTGTGCTTCACTAACAGTTTTTCCTGCAAAATCAGGAGCGAGAGAACCTTCATAATTAAAACTAAATCCAGGGTTATTGTTATTATTTGAACCGCCTGTAAGCATTTTGAATCCTAAAACAGATATAAATATAATGATAACAGCAGCAGTAATAACAGCATAAGTAATTATTCGTTTTTCTGCTTTTTTGTCTACAGTTGATTCAAGTTTATCAAAACTATCATTTGTTTCAGGCATACCTACGAATGTATCATGTATATCATCATCTTTTGATATGTTAAAATGACGTCTGTTTTGAGCTTCTAAATTATTGTTAGGAAGTTCAAGGTCTTTATAGCTTTTTCTTGAACGTTCAATTTTTGATTCCGGCATTTTTCTGTTTGCCTTGTAACGAGATGGAAGCTCATCGTCTGTTGTTGAAATTTTATTTTTTAAAGGTGTTTTTTCTTGTTCAGTAGGTATATGATCATTTATTTCTGAGTTAGGAATATTTCTTGAAGAAAAAGTTTGTACTTTTAATTCAGGTTCATTTTCTTTTTTTAATTTTTGTTGATCTACAGCACTTTTTTCTGCTTCTTCTTTTTTAACAACAGGCGCTACAAAAACAGCTTTTTCAGGTGATTTGAAGTTTGATGCTTGTTTAATTTCTTCTATACTTTTTTCTTTTTTAACAGATTCTACATCCGATTTTTTTGCCATAAATTCTTCTGTAAATTCGTTTAAAAGGTTTTTCATATCAGCAAGCATGAGGTTTATGTTTTTATATCTTTCGTCTGCTTTTTTTGTAGCTGCTTTTCTGATAATGGATTCAAGGGTAGGGGATATTTTTGGATTTTGTTCCCTGATTGATGGTAAATCTTCTTTAAGGTGTTTAAGAGCAATGGATACAGGGGTATCTCCTGTAAAAGGAAGTTTCCCAGTTGCCATTTCATACATAGTTATACCTAAAGAATAAATATCACATTTTTCATCAACATATCCGCCTCTTACTTGTTCAGGTGATGAATAATGTACAGAACCAAGAGCGTTTGATGATGTTGTTACAGTTGCGGTTGTAGCTGCACGAGCAATACCAAAGTCGGTAACTTTAATAGTACCGTCCATAGAAAGAAGTATATTTTGTGGTTTTATATCTCTATGGATAACATGGTTTTTGTGAGCATGGGATAAAGCTGATGCAATTTGAATAGCTATACTTAAAATTGTAATATTATCAAAAGGTGCTTTATCTTCAATAGCCTTTTTTAAGGTGTTTCCATGAACATATTCCATTACGATATAGTTTATATCTCCGTCACGTCCAACATCATATACACCTACAATATTGTTATGAGAAAGACTTGCTGCAGAGCGAGCCTCAACTTTAAAACGTGACTGGAAATCAGTATCATTTATAAACTCGTCTTTAAGGACTTTTACGGTAACATATCGTTCGAGCATTTGGTCTTTTGCACGATAAGCAATCGCCATACCGCCGATACCTAGCTTTTCTAAAATTTCGTATCTGCCCGCAATAACGGTTCCTTTATCCAAAATCATAATGTATCCTCCTGTTTAACCAAAATAACGGAAATATTGTCCATACCGCCGTTTTGATTTGCTGTGTTAATAAGTAAATCCATTTTTTCTGAAATAGATAAATTACATTCTAAAATATTTTTTATATCAGAATTAGAAATCATATTAGTAAGACCATCTGAACAAAGTAAAAGCTGGTCATTATTTTCAATGTTATTAATAATAGTATCAATTTCAATTAATTTTTCAATTCCGACTGCACGAGTAATTATATTTTTTTTAGGATGAACCATAGCTTCTTCTTCTGTGAGTTTTCCAAGCTTAACAAGTTCCATTACATAGGAATGGTCTTTTGTAAGCTGTGAAAGGTTGTGATTTCTTAAAAGGTATACTCGGCTGTCTCCTATATGGGTTATATACATTTTATTTTTATATATACAAAGGGCGTCCATAGTTGTACCCATACCATTAAAACCTTCTTCTGAGGAAGCCTTTTCATATATAACATTATTTGCGTATTGAATTGCACCAACCATAACGTCTAAAATATCTTGTTCCAAAGAAGAAGAGTCCGAATGAGTTTTTACATATTCAACAAATGAGTTTATAGCAAGCATACTTGCTATTTCACCTGCATTATGACCACCCATACCGTCTGCAACGATAAAAAGGTTTTTAAATACACCTTCAAGTTCTTTATTTATAAATATTGCGTCTTCGTTATTTTTTCTGTGATTTCCTACAATACTTTTTCCGTATACCTGCAATTTACTCCCTCCTTTCTTTGTTTTCCAAAGCATGTTTTCTTAATTGTCCGCAGGATGCGTTTATATCACTTCCAAGTTTTCTTCTAACAGTAACGCTTATTCCTGATTTTTCTAAAGTTTTTGCAAATTCTTGTATATTTTGTTTTGAACTTTTTTTAAAGTTTCTTTCTTTAACATCATTTACAGGTATCAAATTTACATGACATAACATATTTTTAAGCTTTTCAGAAAGCATTAATGCAATTTCTTTTGTGTCATTTATGCCATCGATAAGTGCATATTCAAATGTAATTCTTCTGCTTGTTTTTTTAGTATAATATCTGCAAGCTTCCAAAAGTTTGTCCATAGGATTTTTAAATGAAACCGGCATGATTTTATTACGCATTTCATCATTAGGCGCATGAAGAGAAATTGCAAGAGTAATCTGTAAATTTTCATCTGCAAGTTCATATATTTTATCTATAAGTCCACAGGTTGATAATGTAATATGTCTTAAACCTATGTTTAAACCTGATGGTGAATTAACAAGGGATAAAAATTTTTTTACATTTTCATAATTATCAAGGGGCTCTCCGCTTCCCATTAAAACAATATTTGAAATTCTTTTATCAGAATATTTTTGCATTTCATATACTTCTGAAAGCATTTCAGATGCGGATAAATTTCTAATAAAACCACCAATAGCCGAAGCACAAAAAGAACAAGCCATTTTACAGCCTACTTGAGTGGAAATACATACAGCATTACCATATTCATAACTCATAAGAACGCTTTCTATAATATTTCCGTCTTGAAGTTCCCATAAAAACTTTATTGTCCCATCTTCTTTTGAAACAAGTTTATCATATACTTTAATGTTATTAAGGTAAGCTTTTGTTTCAAGTTTTTCTATTAAAGACTTAGGAATATTTTTCATATCAGAAAAATTTGTTACAAGCTTTTGGTGAATCCATTCGAAAATTTGTTTTGCTCTGAATTTAGGTTCGCCTAATGAAATTAAAAATTCTGTTAATTCATCGATATTTAGTTGTTTTAAATCAATTTTGTCCATAAAGTCAGTCCTTTTTCTTAAATAAGGCTATGAAAAAACCATCTGTACCGTGAATATGAGGATAAAGTTCCAAATATCCATCTTTTGCAGTGTTTGACAAAAGATTTTTTGGAATACGGTCAGAAATATCTACAAAAGAAAAATTATAATTTTTTGCAAAAAATTCAGCATTTTTAATATTTTCTTTTTTAGAAATGGTGCATGTAGAGTAGAGGAGATAACCTCCCGGTTTTACATATTTCTCTGCATTTTCAAGTATTTGTCTTTGAATTTTTATAAGATTGTCAATGTCTTCGCCTGTTTTGTTATATTTAATATCTGGTTTTTTTCTTATAATTCCAAATCTGGAACAAGGAGCATCAACAATTACTTTATCATATTGTAAAAAATCTTCCTCATAAAATTTTAAGGCGTCTTTAAGCTCTGTTTTTATAGAATTTAAAGAAAGTCTTTCGACGTTTTCCTGAATTTTATAAAGTTTATGTTCATAGATATCTCTGGAATATATACGGCTTAAATCAGAAGTTAACTCAGCAGATAATATAGATTTTCCTCCAGGAGCTGCACAGATATCTAAAATCCTATCATTTTTTTCAGGTTTAAGTATGTTTATGGCAATAACAGAACTTTCATCTTGAATATGGAAAAGTTCATCATGAAAGCTTTCAAGTTTTGTTATATCCGAAGTATTTTTTATATTAAATACATAATCAAAATATTTACTTTTTTCAATTTCAATACCATTTTCCAAAAGGTTTAACTCTAAATCTTTTGGAGAGATTTTTAAAGTATTACAAATAATTGAAACTTTAGGAGCTTTGTTGCTTTCTAAACATAAATTTTTTACAAATTCATAATCATAAGCGTGAAGCCACATTTTTATAATCCATAAAGGAAATGAATATTTTACAGATAAATAATTTTCCTTATCTGTTTCTTCCAAAGGAAGGGGGATATTGTTTTTGTTTTCAGAAAGTTTTCTAAGTACAGCATTAACAAATCCCGAAAGAGAAGAAAACCCTCTTTTTTTAGCAAGTAAAACAGCCTCATTACATACAGCTGAAGAAGGAATTTTATCCATAAAAAATATCTGATATGTGCTGCTTCTTAAAAGAGCAAGTATAAAAGGCTTCATTTTTTCTGTTTTTGTATTTGAAAAACAATTTATACAATAATCAAGATATATTACATTTCTCAAAGTACCATTTACAACTTCTGTGACAAAAGCTTTATTTTTTTTGTCCATTGCACCGTTTTGTTTAAGATATTTATTTAATGTAATATTATTGTAAGCTTTGTTTGTAAATATATCGAGAAGGGCGTCCAAAGCAACTTCTCTATGATTTATTTCCATAGTAAATCCTCTTTTAGAATATGATTATATAAAAAGTTTAGCCCAATAAACATTATACGGCTAATTCTATTATATCCTATTATTTTACACCAAATAACTCTTAATCGCAATTATTTTTAAAAATTTACATATTTTATTGACAAACTTTAAGAAAAAAGAAATATATTTTATAAAGCATTTGTAATATGGTACAAAAAAAGAGGCTTTAAAAAGCCTCTTTAAAATTTATAAGGTATAATTTTATACTTCAAAATTAAGGAATATACATTCATGTTCAGCATAATATGAACAGATTCCGCCTGTTTGCATAACTTCAATAGTAGCATCAGGGTATTTTTCAATAATAGCATTTTTAAGCTCATTTGCTTCTGGCTCATTATAACAATGTGTAATTATAATTTTACCGTTTTTATAGTTTTCTGTTTCAAGTTTTTCAAGGAATTTTTGAAGAGTTTTGTTAAATCCTCTGCATTTATCAGCAATAGTAACAGCGCCTTCAGCATCAAGTGTAGCAAAAAGACGAATCTTTAAAGCTCCAAGAACTAAACCTGCTGGCTTAGGAAGGCGTCCGTTGTTGATAAGATTTTGTACGGATTTTAAAACAAAGAACATTTTAATGTTATTTTTGTGGTTTTCCAAAGTTTCAACAACTTCTTCAAATTCCATTCCGCTTTTAATACATTCAATAGCTTTGTAAGCAAGCAATGATTCTTTTGGTCCTGCTGCTAATGAATTAACAACATGAATTTTCTTTTCTGGGTGAGATTCTAAGTACATTTCTTGTGCAAGAAGAGCACT
>CALWSX010000107.1 GCA_944384285.1 uncultured Lachnospiraceae bacterium | reverse complement strand
GGACGAAAAAGAATATTTTTTATAGATGAAATTCATAGGTTTAATAAGTCCCAACAAGATGCACTTTTGCCCCATGTTGAAAACGGAACTGTAATTTTGATAGGAGCAACAACAGAAAATCCATATTTTGAAGTAAACAAAGCGCTTCTTTCACGTTCTGTAATATTTGAACTTAAACTCTTGTCAAAAGAGAATATAAAAATTATTTTAGACAGAGCATTAAATGATATGGAGTATGGCTTAAAATCATTTAATGTTGTGATTAATGACGATGCAAAAGATTTTTTGGCTGATATGTCAAACGGGGACGCAAGAATAGCACTTAACGCACTTGAGCTTGCAGTTTTGACAACTGACAGAAATGAAAAAGGGGAAATAGTAATAGACCTTGAAACAGCTTCGGATTGTATCCAAAAAAGAGTTTTAAACTATGATAAAGATGGCGATAGCCATTATGATACGATATCAGCTTTTATTAAAAGTATGAGGGGAAGTGACCCTGATGCAGCCGTTTATTATCTTTCAAGACTTCTTTTGGCAGGGGAAGACCCTAAATTTGTGGCAAGACGAATAGTAATTTGTGCAAGTGAGGACGTAGGAAACGCGGACCCTCATGCTTTAATGGTTGCAATTTCTGCGGCAAAGGCTGTTGAGTTTATAGGAATGCCTGAATGCCGTATACCTCTTGCACAGGCAGCTATTTATATTTCGTGTGCTCCAAAAAGTAACGCATCTTATATGGCTATTGAAAAAGCTTACAGCGATGTGTCAAATGTTAAAATAAATACTGTTCCGCCACATCTTAAAGATAGCCATTACAGTGGAGCAAAAAAACTGGAGCATGGAATAGGCTATCTTTATCCACATGATTTCGGAGGCTATGTAAAACAGCAGTATTTGCCTGATGAGCTAAAAGATAAGATATATTATGTGCCTACCGAAAACGGAGTTGAAAAAAAGATATCAGATTCTTTAAAAAGACTTAGAGATACAAAATAATAGCTCTTGTTGTATAATTTTTAAATATTTTTTTAAAATATTTCCATAAATTTAATTATAAAATAAATTCTTTAGTATAAATATTTTTTAATATTAAAAGGTCCTTTACAAATTTTGTTTAAAAATACTGTAAAGGTCTTTTTTATGACTTTTTTCCATAATAAATATTATAAACTTTGTTGATTTATCTTTAACAATGATTTATTATAAAGATGTATAAGTATGTTTTTTATTAAAATATTTAATGTATCGTACTTTTAATTTAATTCATTTTTCTATTTTTGAAAGGGGATTATCCTATGAAACTTTTTATCGACACCGCTAACGTTGAACACATTAAAGAAGCAAATGACCTCGGAGTAATTTGCGGCGTTACTACAAATCCATCACTTATTGCAAAAGAAGGCAGAGACTTTGTAGAAGTTGTTAAAGAAATTACAACAATTGTTGATGGACCTATAAGTGCAGAAGTTATAAGCCTTGACCATGAAGGTATGGTTAAAGAAGCTCTTGAGCTTGCTAAAATTCATGAAAATATAGTAATAAAAATTCCTATGACAGCTGAAGGTTTAAAAGCTGTTAAAATCCTTACAGCAAAAGGAATTAAAACAAACGTAACTTTAATATTCACAGCAGCACAGGCACTTCTTGCAGCAAGAGCTGGCGCAACTTATGTAAGCCCATTTTTAGGAAGACTTGACGATATTGATGCAATTGGTATTCAGCTTATTGAAGATATCGTTCAGATTTTTGATATTCATGCTATTGAAACAGAAATTATTGCGGCAAGCATTAGAAGTCCTTTACATGTAACTGATGCAGCTAAAGCAGGCGCACATATTGCTACAGTTCCATATAAAGTAATTTTACAGATGCTTAAACACCCTCTTACAGATGCGGGAATTGAAAGATTTTTAAAAGACTGGGAAAGCGTTCCTAAAAAATAATTTATTTTAAGATTAGAAATTTTTGTTTAGATTTATAAATCGGAGGAAGATTTTATGAATATTGAAAATTTAACCGTTAATACCCTTAGATTTTTATCGGTTGAGGCAATTCAAAAGGCAAAATCAGGACACCCGGGCCTTCCTTTGGGTGCTGCTCCTGCGGCTTTTACTCTCTTTGCAAAACAGATGAAACATAACCCAAAAAATCCAAACTTTATGGACAGAGACAGATTTATACTTTCTGCCGGACATGGTTCATCTTTATTATATTCACTTTTCCATGTTTTCGGATATGGAGTTACTATTGATGATTTGAAAAATTTCCGTCAGCTTGGTAGTTATACACCTGGACACCCTGAATATGGTATTACAAAAGGTGTTGAAATAACAACAGGGCCTTTAGGACAAGGTATTGCAAATGCTGTCGGAATGGCTCTTGCTGAAAATCATCTCGCAGCAGAATTTAATACAGAAGATTTTGAAATAATTAATCATTACACATATGCTCTTTGTGGCGAAGGTTGTCTTGAAGAGGGCGTATCTTCTGAAGCATGTTCTCTTGCTGGAACATTAGGACTTTCAAAACTTATAATTCTTTATGACTGCAATAATATCACAATAGAAGGTGACAGTACTGTTACTTTTAACGAAGATATTTTAAAGAGATATGAAGCTTACGGTTTCCAGACTTTAGAAGTAGAAGACGGAAACGATATTGAAAAAATAAATGCGGCTATCGAAGAAGCTAAAGCCGATAAAGAAAGACCTTCCTTCATTAAAATAAATACAAAAATAGGCTTTGGTTCTCCTAATCATGAGGGTAAAGCATCAGCGCATGGAGCACCTCTTGGAGAAGAAGAAATTAAACTTACAAAAAAAGCTTTAAAATGGGAATATAAAGCAGACTTTTTTGTACCTAAAAAAGTTAAAGAATATATTGAAACTTTGAATGTAGAAAACGAAAAAGTTGAAAAAGAATGGAACAAAAAATTAAAAGCTTACTTTAAAAAATATCCAGACAAAAAAGCAAAATGGAAAACATTCTTTGATGAAACAGATTTATCCAAAAAACTTCTTAATGATACAGATTTCTGGACATACGAAGGCAACCTTGCAACAAGAGCATCTTCAGAAAAAGTTCTTCAGAAAATTGCAGATATGGTACCTTCACTTTTCGGCGGTTCTGCTGACTTAGGCCCATCAAATAAGTCAATTATGAAAAACAGAGAATATTATTCAAAAGAAAATCCTATGGGCTCAAATATGCACTTTGGAATTCGTGAATTTGCTATGACAGCTATTGCAAACGGTATGTATGTTCATGGTGGAGTTCGCCCTTATATTGCAGGATTTTTCGTATTCTCAGATTATATGAAAGCCGGACTTCGTCTTGAGGCTCTTATGCAGATTCCAGTTATCAGTATATTTACACATGATAGTATCGGTGTAGGTGAAGACGGTCCAACTCATCAGCCAATTGAACAGCTTGCAGCATTAAGAAGTATTCCAAACTATACTGTAATTCGTCCTTGTGATACTAATGAAACAGCAGCAGCTTGGTACCTTGCTATAACAAGAAAAACATCTCCAACAGCTCTTGTATTATCAAGACAGACTCTTCCTCTCCTTGAAGGTACAGGAAAAGGTGCTATAAAAGGAGCTTATATTTTAAAAGAAGCAAAAGATAAGAAAAATATTGATGCTATTATGATTGCAACAGGTTCAGAAGTTTCAGAATCTCTTAAAGCGTTAAATATACTTGAAGAAAAAGGCTATTCTATAAGACTTGTAAGTATGCCTTCATTTGAAGTATTTGAAGAACAGACAGATGCATATAAAGAATCTGTACTTCCTAAAGCTATAAGAAAGAGAATTGCTATTGAAGCAGCATCAAGTTTTGGTTGGCATAAATATATCGGACTTGATGGAAAAATGATTTCTATGGACACATTTGGTGCATCTGCTCCATCATCAAAACTTTTTGAAAAATTTGGTTTCACTGCTGAAAACATTGCAAAAGAAACAGAAGAGCTTATAAAAGGATAATGTGTTATGAGAATATTTACAGCAATAGATTTTGATATTGATACAAAAAAGAAAATTGATGAAATAAAAAACACATTAAAAAATAAAAGCATAAAAGGAAATTTTTCGGATACAGAAAATATTCATCTTACATTAAAGTTTATGGGAGAGGTTGATAAAGAGGCTTTAGACGAAATTTGCAGGGCTGTTTTTGAAACTTCACAAAGGTTTAGACCTTTCGATATAAAATTAAGTGGTATAGGTTTTTTCCAAAGAGAAGCAGGAAACCATATTGCATGGATAGGTGTATCTGAAAATAAACTTTTACAAAAGCTTTTTGACGATTTGGATAAAACTCTTTCAAAATACGGTTTTAGACGAGAAAAAGGAAAATATACTCCTCATGTAACTATAGGTCGAGAAGTTAAACTTATTAGAAGCCCTAAGAATACTATTGAGGAAATAAATACAGGTGAAATTGTTGTAAAAGCCAATAAAATAACTGTATTTCATAGTACAAGAATAGGAAGTAAACTTGTTTATAAACCTGTGTTTGAAGGTAATTTTAAAGAAAAATAAAAAAGAAAAATAAAATTTTAGGACAGACCTTTTGGTCTGCCCTTTTTTTATTAATATATTAGATTTCCCATTTAAAAAGTGTATCTTTGTGTTCTTCAAGCCATTCCAAAGCAAATTTTATAAAAATGTCAGCTGCTTCACTTACTTTTCTGCCTTTTTTTGTAACGATATATGTATCCCATGTACATCCTTCATCTTCAAAAGGAAGTATTACTGTATTTTCATATGGTTTAAACATTGCAGCAAAATCTACTGATAATCCAATCCCCTGGTTTTTTGCTGCTATATGATGAGTTAAGTCTATTTCTGATGTTTCCATAACAATTTGGGGAGTTATGCCTGCTTTTAAAAAACGATTCATATTGTTATGGAAAGGTCTGAATTGTCTTCCTTCCAAAGCTATTTTTTCGTTATCAAGATCTTTGTATGATATAGATTTTTTATTTGCGAGTCTGTGTTTTTTGTTTATTACAAGACAGTGTTTGTGGGATGTGAAAAATTTTGCATCATATTTAAGCATATCTACAGGCCCACCAAGTATACCAACTTCACAGTCACCATCTAATAAAAGAGATTCAACATTTATATCATTTCCTTCGGTTACGTTAAGATGGATAGAGGGATAACGTTTGTGAAAATCAGAAATAAAATCTACAGAAAGATATGCTATTACACCATAAGATGTTGTTAAATTAAGATTATAAATTAAGTCCTTTTCAGGATATTTTATTTTTTCTTTTATACCTTTTATTGTGGTTATAATTTCATTAGCATTTTTGGCAAGTGATTTTCCATAAATTGTTGGAGTCATTCCCATATGAGAACGTTCAAACAGTGTGACTTCAAGTTCAGTTTCTATTTTGGCAATGGTTTTACTTATAGCCTGAGGAGAAATAAAAAGAGCTTTTGCTGCTTTGTTTATACTTTGATATTCATATACTGTTATAAATGTAATCAAATCGTTTGTATCCATTTTCATTCCTCCTAATTGTAATGTATTTCAATTTAATAATTAAATTATAAATTAAATTTGCAAGAGTTGCAATTTATATGTCCTA
>CALWSX010000106.1 GCA_944384285.1 uncultured Lachnospiraceae bacterium | reverse complement strand
CATAATGGGTTCTATGCTTAAAGGCCCAAGAGATATTTTAACTTTAACTATTAAAGGTGATGGTCCTATTGGAGGACTTTTGGTTACAGGTGACAGTAAAGGTAATGTAAAAGGCTATGCTTACAATCCAAATATAGACCTTCCTTTAAAAAATGGAAAACTTGATGTAAGCGGAGCTATTGGAAAAGGATTTTTAAGAATATCAAAAGATATTGGTTTAAAAGAACCTTATACTGGCGAAATTGAACTTGTATCCGGAGAAATTGCAGAAGACTTAACTTATTATTTTGCTACAAGTGAACAAACACCTTCTTCTGTTGGACTTGGAGTTTTAGTAGACACAGACTATACTATAAAAGCTGCCGGCGGATTTTTAATACAGCTTATGCCGGACGCTGATGAAAAATATATAAAAATTCTTGAAGATAATATCAGTAAAATTACTTCTGTTACTTCCCTTTTTGATGAAGGAAAAACTTCAGAAGATATACTTAATATGCTTCTTGACGGTTTAGAAATAAAAATCAATGAAGAAGTCCCAGTTTATTATAGCTGTAATTGCTCTAAAGAAAGAGTTACAAGAGCACTTGTAAGTCTTGGAAAAGATGAGCTTACAAAAATAATGAACGAGGACAAAAAAGCTGTAATGCATTGCCATTTCTGTAACAGCGAATATGTATTTACAGAAGACGACCTTAAGAGTATAATTGATTTTATGATAAGCTGATTTTATCTAATATTAAGTATAGGGAATAAAAAGTAGTAACCTTTGTTTATAAAAACATTTAATTATGCCGCTTTCCCTTTTTTACTTATTAGTTAAAATTAATATACGGTGAAAGGGGTGTTTGTTATTAAAAGGGGCTTTGCTTTAGTCACTAAAGCTGTAATTGTAAAGTCGGATAAAGTTTTAATACTTGTCCGTTCAAAAAAAGAAATAGAAAAAAGCAAATTTAACAACAAACTTTCATGGGATTTACCGGGCGGAGGAATGAGTGTTTACGAAAAGTGTGAAGACGGCCTTTTGAGAGAAATCTCCGAAGAAACAAAACTTTCCACTAATATTATCAAACCTTTAAGTGTATTTGATACTTTTAAAAATAAACTTCATCTTGTAATTATAACATACCTTTGTGAATATATATCCGGAGAAGTTTCTTTAAGCTCTGAACATGAAAGTTATAAATGGTACACAATAAATGAACTAAAAGAGGCAAAAGCGCCTTTTTGGCTTATAAATGATTGTGAAAAAGCTTTAAATGAATATAACTTAATAAAAAATATATAAGATTATAAAATTTAAAAAAATTAGGCTTAAGCTTTAACGCTTGAGCCTTTTTTATATAATAATATAAAACTTTTATGATAAGAATAAAGAAAAAGCACAATATACAAGAAGTAAAGCCATTATCGTATTAACTGTTTTAGCATAATCAGAAAAAATGCGTTTAAATAAAGATCCAAATGCAGACCAACATAATGTAAATAAAAAACCAATAAAAGCAAGAAGTATAGCAAACCCCAAAAGTTTTATAGGATAATTGTTATAATATGGGAGTATGTACACTTCCATAGACATTATGCAATAAATATATATTTTAGGATTTATAAACTGTAAAAAGAGTCCCGATAAAAAATTTTGTTGTGAATGCTGTTCTTCAATTTTATCTGAAGATTTAAAAGTTTTCCAAGCAAGATATAACATATAAGCTGCCCCAATTATCAACATAGGAAATTTAATCTTTGGAATTAAGCTAGAAAGCACACTGCAAAAAACCGTACATATTATCATTACAATAGAAAAACCAATTAAAATTCCAAAATTAAATGGAAAAGCTTTTTTAAACCCCTTTTTTATCCCGTTTGACATAGACATTATATTATTAGGTCCAGGTGTCACTGCTGTAACAATAGCATAAGTTAAAAATGATACCCAATTAAACATATTTGACTTACCTTCTTTCTAATGGTATTATATTGTAATAATAGTATAATATTTTGTATTTCTACTATATTGTAATATTTATACAATATATTGTCAAGAGAGGTAAGCTATGGATATAACAAATATTGTTGCAATAAATACAAAAAAAATCAGAGAGCAAAAAAAACTTACTTTAGATTCTGCCGCTTCTATTACCGGTGTATCAAGAAGTATGTTAGCACAAATTGAAAAAGGCGAAGTAAACCCAACTATTTCAGTATTATGGAAAATTGCAAATGGTTATAAGGTGTCCTTTACTTCTTTAGTAGAAAATAATAATAATACTATTTCCGTTATAAAAGAAAGTGACATTAATCCATTAACAGAAAATGATGATCAATATATAAATTATCCGATTTTTTTGTTTAATGAAAATACACTTTTTGAAACATACCGCATAGTTATAAAAGAAGGTGGTTCACTTTCTTCACAACCACATTTAAATTGTTCTGAAGAATATATTACTGTATTTTCCGGCCAAGTTGAAATAAATGTAGAAGACAAAAGTTTTTGTCTTTCTAAAGGAGATTCTATTAAGTTTCAAGCAAATGTACCTCATTCCTATAAAAATATTGGAAAAGAAACTGTCGAACTCAGTATGTTAATTTATTATAATAAGTAAAAAAAAGAGGTCCTCTCTAAATTTAAATTAATAATTTTATTGAGGTACCTCTTTATTTGAAATAATATTTTTATTAAACACAATAAAATCCATTGACAATATTTGAAAAATACATTATAATATCCTATGTCAAAATTCGCGGGTGTAGTTCAATGGTAGAACGTCAGCCTTCCAAGCTGAACACGTGAGTTCGATTCTCATCACCCGCTTACAATTTAAAATTTGGATCGGTAGCTCAGTTGGATAGAGCAACGGCCTTCTAAGCCGTGGGTCGGGGGTTCGAATCCCTTCCGGTTCATAAAAATAAAACTGCTTTTTAGCAGTTTTATTTTTTTCTTAAACCATTTTTAAACTATATAATTTAAATAGCAGGCTATAAATAAAAGATAAATAAAAAGCTTCAAATCTTTTAGGTTTAGAAGCTTTTTTATTATAAAATATTTTCTCTGTTTAAATTTC
>CALWSX010000105.1 GCA_944384285.1 uncultured Lachnospiraceae bacterium | reverse complement strand
TTGTTTCATAAAAAATCACGCTCCATTTTTTAAATAGTGCAATCAAATATATAAAATAAGCATATTATCCGAACACAAGTACTACTTAGATAGTAATATAAAAATTTACAATATGCAAATATTTTTTTCGCCAATTATTTATATTAAAATATATTTTTATACTTTTTTAAAAAAAATAATATTTATTAAACTAATTTTCCGTATAATATTTCATCTTTTTCATATTCCATATATACGGGTAAAATGGTATTTTGTATATTATTTTGGGATTTTACAAAAACTTTTATATAATTAGAGGTATGTCCCTCGAAAAATCCGTCTTCATTTTTCTGTTCAAATAAAACATCAAGTGTTTTACCTACAAATTTATCATTAAACTCTTTTGTAAGGATTGTACTAAGTTCTAAGAGTTTCTTTGCACGTTCGTTTTTAACAGAATTAGGGAGATGATTTTGCATTTTAGCTGCTGCTGTACCTGTTTTTTTAGAATAAGGGAAAACATGAATTTTAGCAAAACCTATTTTCTTTGCAAAGTTATAGCTATTTATAAAATCCTCATCAGATTCGCCCGGAAATCCAACAATAATATCTGTAGTGATTGCGGCATTAGGCATATATTTAAGTATTGTTTTTACAGCGTTTTCATATTTTTCACAATCGTATTTACGATTCATTGCTTTAAGAGTTTTATCACAGCCGCTTTGTAATGAAAGATGAAAATGATGACAAACTTTTTTCATTGATGATAATTCTTTTAAAAAATCATCAGTAATAATGTTAGGTTCAAGAGAACTAAATCTTATTCTTTCGATATCCTCTACTTTATTAACTTCTTTTACAAGCTTTAATAAGTTTGTATCTTCTAAATCTTTTCCGTATGATGCAACTTGAATTCCTGTTAAAACAATTTCTTTAAATCCATTTTTTGCAAGATTAGATACTTCATTTATTACATCAAAAACAGGTCTGCTTCTTACAGGGCCTCTTGCATAAGGAATTATGCAGTAGGAACAGAAATTATTGCAGCCGTCTTGTACTTTTATATAAGCTCTTGTTCGATTTGAAAGTTTTTTTACGTAAAGGTCTTCAAAGTCTTTTTCATCACTTATTTTTTCTACATAGTTAACAATGCCCAATTCTGGTTTGTAATTTTCTACGATTTCTACTATTTTTTTTCTGTATTTTGTTCCTATAATAATATTTACACCTTCAGTTTTTTCCATATCTGAAGGAACAGTTTGGGCATAGCACCCCATAGCAACAACGATAGCATCAGGGTTTTGTCTTTTAACTTTTCTAAGAAGCTGTCTTGATTTTTTGTCACCCAAATTTGTAACTGAACATGTGTTAATGATATAAATATCGGCAAAGTCATCAATTCCAACAATTTCATATCCTTTTTCAGAAAACAATTCTGCAACTGCTTCACTTTCATATTGATTAACTTTACAACCAAGCGCAAAACTTACAACTTTCATTTTTTCACCTCGTTGAAGTCGGAAAAATATTTTTTAAGTTCATAAACAACTCCGCCTTCATCGTTTGTTTTTTCTGTTTCATATTTTGCGTATTTTTTTACTGCTTCTTCTGCATTTTTCATAACAAAAGGCATACCGGCTTCAGAAAACATTTCGATATCGTTATAATTGTCACCAAAAACCATTGTTTCAGATTTTTTAACATTTAAGATATCCTGAATATGTCTGATTGCTGTACCTTTGTTTGTACCTTTTTTCATAATATCAATACAGTTGTTTCCAGATAAAGCAACTTCTACATAGTCTCCAAAAAGTTGTCTTATATGTTCAGCGTATTCATATTTATTGCAAACATGATTCATTACGCAAAGTTTTACAATCTCTTTATCATAAGATAAAAGGTCTTCAAGGTATGAAACATCATAGAAAAAAGGCGAACCGGATATTTTTTCCACTAATATTTTGCTGTTGGTATAGCCCATATCTTCTCCGCTTATTAAAACCATAGAGTTTTTGTCTTTTAAAAGCTCTTCGACAATTTTTAAGGCTATATCTCTATCCATTCCGTCAATAAAAATCTTTTCGCCTTTATAGGTTATAACAGTGCCATTTTCGGCAATTATACCCATTTTATCTTTATAATTTTTAAAAATTTTTTTTATGCTTTCATATCTTCTGCCGCTAGCGACAAAGAAATAAATACCTCTTTCGTAAAAGTAATCTATAAGTTCAAAAATATTCTCATCAACAAGACTTTGTTTGTCAACAAGAGTTCCGTCCATATCTGTAGCTATAAGTTTAATTTTGTCCACCTCATTTATTTTATTAATGCAAGTATTTCAATTATTTTTACAGCAGATTCATAATCTCTGCCGGAAAGCCAATAAACAACAGGTCTTAAAAGCTCCCATTTTTCTTTTTTTGTTATTGGCATAATAAATATTTCTTCGATTTTATCAACATAATATATACATTCACCTTTTTCAGAAGGAGACAGATTTTCACATTCAGTAAAATATCTTCTTGCTTCATTTAAAAGTTCAAAACTGTTGGATTCTATGGATTTTTCTTTATTTAAGTAATAATATTCCAAGTTTTCGTTAGTATATCCATTGTCTTTAAAAGATTCAAGTCTTTTTAAAAGAATTTCAAGATTTGAACGATAAACTTCTGTTTTTTGGGCAGAACTTTCAAAAGAAGACACAAGTTTAAATCCATCAGAAATATAGTTAATTTTATCAATATAAAGAGTTATCATATTATAAAAAAGTTTCTCCATAACTTCAAGATCAAAAGGATACTTTTTAAGTACTGTCTTAAGTGTTTTGATGTCATCATTTACTTGTTCTATTAATGTAAAATCGTTATCCATAAAAATCACCGCCCAAACCAATAACACATACTAAAATATATGTAAAAAGCACAAAAATAACTGTTTTAATATAAAGACTATATCATAAATTTAAAAAAAAGTATAGTAGTGAACCATTTATAAGATATAAAATTTAAAAATGCATTTTTTTGTAAGAAGGCAAATACAATAAAATAAATTAATTTAAATCATAAATTATATTTTTTTATTCCAAAAAGTAACAGAGTATTTTATAAAATAATGTCACATAATACTACTGCAGAAACAAATCTGCAGAAAAATTTTAAGGAGGCGAATTATTTTATGGCATCAAGAAACAGAAAAGCTGTCCCAGAAGCTATGGCAGCATTAGAACAGTTCAAATATGAGGTTGCAAACGAAATCGGTGTTCCACTTAAAAAAGGATATAATGGTGATTTAACATCAGCTCAGAACGGTTACGTTGGCGGATATATGGTTAAAAAAATGATTGAAAGACAGGAAAAGTCAATGTCTGAAAACAAATAAAATTTTATTAAAAAATACCGCATTTTTATAAATGCGGTATTTTTTCAAACAATAAAAACTAAGTGTTGTAAGTATTATGAATAGTAAAAATGCACATATTCCAAAAAAGAATACTATTTTATGAATCAGTATTCCATTTAGGAATATTATTTTATAGAATTAAATTCTTAAATGGAATATATACGTGTAAAATAGCATTGGTTTAAGACAAAATTAAGATTGACACAAATATTTTGACATGATATAATAATTTTAACAAAATTAAATATTAAGAATATAAATAATTTATCAAGAGAGGTAGAGGGATAAGGGCCCTATGATACCCAGCAACCAGCTTTTAAGTATGGTGCTAATTCCCTCACAAGACTTTTTGTGGAAGATGAATTTTGATTTTAGCCCTTGTGGCTTTTTTTTATGAAATTTTAACATGATAAATTTAATGAATAATATACATTATATTTTGTATAAAAAAGTTGTTTTTAATTTGTTAAATATTAAAATATAAAATAAAAAAATATATAAGTTCGTTTTATACTTTTATTTAATTTAAATAATAGAATATGAATTTTTAGTAATAAAATC
>CALWSX010000104.1 GCA_944384285.1 uncultured Lachnospiraceae bacterium | reverse complement strand
TATAAACCCTGCAATCATTGTTACGACCTGTAATAATGCTGTCGTAACCGAATTCAACATAAATTTTTTTGAGCGTCCCATATTTTACCTTGCCTTTATTCCTAACATTCCCATAATATAGTATATTTTTTGTTTAATTCCGTTTTCCCCAACTACTTTTAATTTGTTATAATAAACCTTTACTTCACTTTTCATTCCGTATTCATTTGCCAATCGGAGATAAAAACGATTAAAGTGTACAAATACTTTTCGAGTGTATATATTCTGATCATTGACATCACATATATTCTTTACAAGATCATATAATGTATTTTCATGTTCTTGAAATCTTCGGATTGTTTTTTCATAATTATTATTATCTTTATTAGAATGACTGTTTTTATGTAGAATATACTTATATAATGTTTTATCAATGTATCCAATTTTTTTTTCGTGATATGCTACTGGCAATAAAATCTGATAATTCTGCCCAATTCGGCTCTCATTTATATGTCTACTTGGCACATACTTAAAAAATATATCTGTTCTCATAATATAGATACCCGGACAAAATACAACATTTTTACTGAATAATAAATCTTCAAAAAAATTATCTTTTTCAGGTTTAATTCTTTGTAAACGCTTTATAACATTTCCACTCTCATCTACATAATCAGCCCAAGACATTGCCAATGGAATATCTGGATGTTGTTCCATGTATTTCACCTTTTCGCTAATATTGTTTCGATACAATTCGTCATCTGAATCTGGCCAAATAAAGTATTTTCCTTGAATATATGGAAAGCCCAAATTCATAGCCTTTGCTTGTCCACCATTCTCCTGCTTTAAATACACAAAACGAATGTTTCTTTCTTCAAATTTCTCCTTATACTTATAGACAATATTTTCAGTTCTATCAGTTGAGCCATCATTAATAAAAATCACTTCATAATTTTCATAATCCTGTTCCAAAATTGAGATAAAAAATGCATCTAAATATTTTTCAGAATTATATGACGGAGTAATAATACTCACTAACGGTTCCACTTTAACACCTCCACTCAAATCTAAAACTTCCATTTAATAGTTCTTTTACTGACCATATAAGAGGAATCCGCTACTTTTATATGTGAAACCAACAGGATAATAATAATCAAAACAATTAGCTGGCATGGATAATATAATGTATTTCCAGTAAAACTATAAACTCCAAACAAAATAATCCAATAAATCAAAAGTATATTCCAAAAAACAGGCTTTTCTTTAACTGCAGATATTGTCTTAAACAGCATCAAGATAATAAGTAATGTCATTAATAGAAAACCAACGATTCCAGTTTCTGCCAAAAGCTGAATGTATACATTGTGTGCCTGATAATTCCAACGTTCTCCATAATATCGAAATACTCGATAAAAAGCATAATCATTAAATGATAAAAATCCTTTTCCAAACAATGGGTTTTGCCGAAACATTTCCATTGCATAATTCCAAAACACTTCTCTACCGGAAAGTACGTCTCCTTCACTATTCACAATGCGATTGATGATTAAAGACGCACCAGGAACCAGTACATATGCACCTATAATAAATATAGTAATTCCTAAACCAACACCTGCCAATTTTATAAATTTATTGTTTTTGGAAAAAAGTATAACATAAATTAGCAAAACTGCTATTGGTATAATAAAAAGCGTCCTTTTTCCCGTCATCATTAGCGCTACCATTACAATAAGACTCTGAATAATATATTTATGTGATTTATGACAGATATATTCTGCAAAAATCATCCCTAGTCCTAAATTGCAGATAAATGCCGCATATGCCTTTTCAAAAGCGAGACCTGCGATTGCTCCGCCTGATGTAAGCGCACGCATAGTTTCATCTCCGAATGACGCAAATCCAAACAATCTATGAAAAATATCCGGCGATGCCGCTTCTAAAAACATAGAAAAAATAAATATCCAAAATAAAGCCCTGAAGATTTTCAATAAATAGCGATAAAATATTTCTGAAAACCTAAAAAGGACAATACTTATGCCCGAAATAAGGTATATACTATAATCTATAGATCCATCAGAACTAGAAAACCAAATGCAACCGACAAGTAGAATTGAAACAAATGCAACATATAGACCTATAAACTTATTCATTTTTACTGTATAATTTTTTTTTGAAACGAACAACACAAAACACAAAACGATTATGAAGAGCGATAGGTGTTTTGTGTACATCATCAACTTGTTATAGGTAGAAAAAATAACCAGATTAATAAGTAAAGCAATTATTATTTCTAATATTTTAGTACCAGTTAAATTAGAATGACCTTCCATCTTCATTCAAAACCCTCTCAAAATACTGCTTTGTTTTTATATATTGTTTTCTGATCTGATCATCGGCAAAATTAAAATCTCTACTAACATTTAATCTACAATCCTCTAATGTTTTCACCTTACATTCATCTAACCCTGTTAAACATAACAAAGATTCGACTCTATCATTAGGCTTAAAATCTTTTTGTAATGCTTCCACATAAAAATCTTTATGAAAAATAACAGAGAAGGCTGTTCCATGGAATGAATTAGTCACAACATAGTCAGCATATTTTATATATCCCAAAAACTCTTCTACTGATGCCGAATACACTCCTTTTATATCCGGAGTTTTCATTTGATCTACTACATCAAAATTCAACGCCACAATTTTTCTGCCCGTTAATTTAGATAATTTTCTTGCAAAGTCAAAAATCAAATTCGATGTATTCAATTTGTAAATTAATATATAATTCTTAAGTTTAGGTTTCTTTGCAAGTTTTTCCCATTCTTCTGCGGTCAATAAAAAGACTGGATCCACAGATAATTCCGAATCTTTTCCGGTTAGTTTTTTTACAATCTGTTGT
>CALWSX010000103.1 GCA_944384285.1 uncultured Lachnospiraceae bacterium | reverse complement strand
AGGATGGGGCTTCTTTTCTGTAATTATGGTAAAAATTATTCATGTACCTATAGAAAGAGAAGTTTTACTTATAAATACATTTTTATCAAACATACTTGCTTTAATTTTAACTATTTTTCTGGCAATAGATTTTTCAGCTTCATTCAAGGAGGCTTTGGATTTAAAATCTGTTTTGGAAGGACTTACAGAAAGCAAAGAATATATTGCTAAACTTCAAAGAAGACTTGAAATTGTTTCTGTTGTTACAATAGATGAGTTGAAAACACTTAAAGCCAAAAGACTTGACAAAAAAATTTCAAGAAGAGAATCTTTTATTCAAAATATACATGAATTAAGAGCTTATAGAAAAAAACAATTAGATGAGATTCTTTTAAAAATAGAAAAATCATATGACGAAAGAGCACGAAAAAAAGAAGAATTATTATCTTTAAAAGAAGGTATCCTTGCTGAATTCAGCAAACTTAAAAAACGTCATGATAAAAAATTCAAAACAGCAAGAAGACTTTTAATAAGAAATCCAAAAGCGCATTCTGATAAATACAATGAAACTTTGGAAGAAATCAAAAAGCTTATGAATTAAATATTATAAAAATATTTTATGATTTTTATTTGAAATATTAATTATAAAAAATATTGACATTAAAATATAATTAGCTATACTATATATGTGAATAAACCGTTTTATTATTAACGGATGTGGATTTTAGGCATTTTGTGTTTTTCGCCACACGATTATTGTTATTTTACAATAATTGTGTGGTTTTTTTTATTTTTATATTTTGGGGTGATAAAAATGGATCAAACTTTTATGAAAAAAAGACCTGTATTGCCATTGGTATTGTCTATGTCATTACCTATGGTATTATCTATGATGGTAACGTCATTATATAATATAATAGACAGCTATTTTGTTGCAAAAATAAGTGAAGATGCTATGACGGCATTGTCTCTTATCTTTCCAATCCAAAACTTTATAAATGCAGTTACAATAGGTTTTTCAATAGGTGTAAATGCTGTTATTTCATATCATTTAGGTGCAAAACAAAATACAAAAGCTAATATAATTGCAACCCAGGGAATATTTTTAAATACAATTCATGGAATTATATTAACTTTATTATGTATATTAATTTCGCCGCTTTTTCTTAATTTCTTCACCGATAATCAAAACGTTATTGATTTAGGTTTAAAATATTCACGTATTGCATTTAGTTTTGCTGTTATTATTTCTTTAGGAATGACTTTTGAAAAAATATTTCAGGCTGTAGGTAAAATGAAATTAACAATGCTCAGTATGCTTTCAGGGTGTATTGCAAACATTATTTTAGACCCTATTTTAATATTTGGTATAGGTATTTTTCCTAAAATGGGCATTGAAGGTGCAGCATTAGCAACAGGAATAGGGCAGACAATTAGTCTTATAATTTATATTGCTATTTATATTTTTAAGCCAATACATGTAAAAGTTTCAAAAAAATATTTGTATAAAAGCAAAATTGATAAAAAATTATATTTTATAGGAATTCCCGTAACTTTAAATTTAGCATTGCCTTCATTATTAGTGTCATCATTAAATGTAATATTAGCAGCATATTCTCAAGCTTATGTTGTAGTTTTGGGAATATATTATAAATTACAAACATTTCTCTATTTACCTACAAACGGAATTGTACAAGGTATAAGACCATTAATTGGATATAATTATGGAGCAGGGGAACACTTAAGAGTTAAAAATATATATAGAACAGCACTTTACTTATCTATTCTTATAATGCTTTTGGGAACTGTATTATGTTGGGTTATACCATCTGAACTTATAGGTTTATTTACTACAAATAAAGAAACTATTTTAATTGGTTCCAAAGCTTTACAGATAATAAGTATAGGATTTATCATTTCAAGCATTTCTGTTATTTCATCAGGTGCATTGGAAGGCTTAGGTATGGGATTACCTTCTTTATTAATATCTTTATTTAGATATACTATTATAATAGTTCCAGTTGCATTTATATTTAATATTTTATTTGGAGCTATAGGAGTATGGCATGCTTTTTGGGTTGCAGAATTTTTTACTGCCATTATTTCATATTTTATTTACAAAAAAGCAACTTCAAAAGAAAATCTAAAAGAATAATTTTATAGTTTGGATTAAAATAAAAAAGTGCAGAAATAATATTTCTGCACTTTTTTTATAAATTATTAAATTATAATGAAATTATTTCAACACCTGTTTCTTTAAGAAGAGACATAGCTTCTTTATCACAAACAAGAGTTACGTCTGGATGAAGCTGTAAAATAGATGCTGGTACATTTGGTGTTACAGGACCTGAAAATGCTTTACAAACAATTTCAGCTTTATCTTTTCCGCTTGCAATAACTAAAATAGATTTTGCCTGCATAATTGTACGAATACCCATTGTGAAAGCCTGACGTGGAACTTCGTCTTCTGATGCAAAAAATCTTTTGTTTGCTTTAATTGTGCTTTCTGTTAAATCAACAAGATGTGTATCAAGTGGGAAATAATCAGCAGGTTCATTAAAGCCTATATGTCCATTATGTCCAAGTCCAAGAAGCTGAATATCAACACCGCCCATACTTTTAATTACATCGTTATAACGTTTGCATTCTTCTTCAGCGTTTTCTGCAAGTCCATTAGGTACATTTGTATTTTCTGGTTTTATATCTACATGATTAAATAAATTTGTCTGCATAAAATAACGATAGCTTTGATCGTGTTCCGGGGAAAGAGATTTATATTCGTCAAGATTTACAGATTTAACATTTTTGAAAGATAAGTCACCATCATTGTACATTTCAACTAATCTCTTATATGTTCCAATAGGAGTTGAACCTGTAGCAAGGCCAAGAACACACTCAGGATTTGAAATTACCTTTGCTGCAATGATATTTGCTGCTTTTCTGCTAAGACTGTCATAATCTTTTGTTTCATAAATCCTCATAATAATTACCTCCGATTTTTTTAAAATTTATAAACTTAAACCCAAAATATGTATAATTTACTTAAAATAAAGGTCTAACTTATTTTTTAAGTATATAGGCAAAAAAAACCGATGTCAATATTTTTTTACCAACATTTTAGCAAAAAATTTATATTATTACATAAATTTTTATGTAAAATTATCACAAAGAAAAAGGTATTATATATTAATATATATGTCATAAATGATATTTATGCAAAAAACTATATTTTTTATAACAAAAAAATTTTTATAATAAAAAATATTTTTTTATATACTTATTATATATAAAATAATTAATAAAACAAAAAAATATATTATAATAATATAGCAAATAGTTTAATTTTAAACAAATCAATATATTAAGTTTCAAAACTTTTACTATTGAATTACTTGTCGAAAAATAATATAATATATTAAGTTATGGATATATTTATAAAGTAGATTTTTAAGTTATATTTATTTTTTGTAACTTATATTTACAATACACATTTATTTCAAAAAACTTTTTAACAATTTTAACATTTTTTATTGTATATTATTTACTGTAAAAAAATATTTAATTTGGTATAATTTGTTTCTAAAAGGAGTTGGTATTTTGCAATTTTCTGTCGGAGATATAGTAATGATGAAAAAAAATCATCCTTGCGGTGGAAACACTTGGGAGATACTCAGAACGGGAATGGATTTTAGAATTAAATGTACAACCTGTGGTCATCTAGTTATGATCTCAAGAGTAAAATTTGAAAAAGGTGTAAAAAAAATCATATCATCAAATACATCTAACCCATCTAACCCAGATGTTACAGATGTATCTGATTTAAAAAAATAAAAATTTAAACATAACAAAAAAACGGAACCTCACTAAAATGACCGACTTATGTTATGGTAAGGAGAAAAAAGTGAACGCTTCAATGAATAATAAATATAAAATTGGAATTGATATTGGCTCTACTACAATAAAAGTAGTAGTAACTGACTTAGAAAAGAAAATAGTATTTTCTGATTACAGAAGACATTTTTCTGAAATAAAAAATACATTAAAAGACATACTTGAAACAGCTCATAAAAACTTGGGCGAAATTAAATTTTCTGCAATGATTACAGGCTCTGGAGGAGTTTCTGTTGCAGATACACTTGGAGTTTCTTTTATTCAGGAAGTTGTTGCAACTTCTTTTGCAATAAAAGAAGTTCTTCCAAAAACAGACGTTGCTATTGAGCTTGGTGGAGAAGATGCCAAAATCATTTATTTTGATTCATCAGGAATTGAACAGAGAATGAATGGTATTTGTGCCGGAGGTACAGGTTCTTTTATTGACCAGATGGCAACATTATTACAAACAGATGCCTCAGGTCTTAATGAACTTGCAAAAGACTATTCTGTAATTTATCCTATTGCATCAAGATGTGGTGTTTTTGCCAAAACAGATATTCAGCCTCTTATTAATGAAGGTGCTAAAAAATCTGACCTGGCTGCATCTATTTTTCAAGCTGTTGTAAATCAGACTATTAGTGGTCTTGCATGCGGAAAACCTATCAGAGGTCATGTTGCATTTTTAGGTGGACCTCTTTATTTCTTATCAATGCTTAGAGACAGATTTATCAAGACACTTAATTTAACTGATGAAACAGCTTTGATACCTGAAAACGGACATCTTTTTGCCGCATACGGAACATCTATCTCAAACACAGATGATAATGAAACAATAGATTTTGAAACTTTACTTCATAGAATTGATACAACAACTTCATTAAAAACTGAAGTTAAACGCTTGGAACCTCTTTTTAATGATGAAGAAGAATACAAAGAATTCTTAGAACGCCATAATAGAGATAAGGTAAAAGAAGTAAGTGTTGACGACTATGTAGGAAATGCCTTTTTAGGAATTGATGCCGGAAGTACAACAACAAAAGTTGCTCTTGTAGGAGAAAACGGAGAACTTCTTTATTCATTCTACAAAGGCAACGAAGGAAATCCTTTAAATGTTGTTAAATCAGCTTTAAATGAGCTTTTCTCAAAAATAGAAGGAAAAGACATAAAAATACGTAACTCATGCTGTACAGGCTACGGAGAAGGTCTTATAAAAGCCGCTTATAAAATTGACCTTGGATATATAGAAACTGTAGCACATTATAAAGCTGCAAGCTTCTTTAAGCCTGATGTTGACTTTATACTTGATATTGGCGGCCAGGATATGAAATGTATTCGTATTAAAAACGGAATTATAGATTCTGTTTTACTTAACGAAGCATGTTCTTCAGGCTGTGGTTCTTTCATAGAAACATTTTCAAAAAGCTTAAATTACGAAACAGAAGATTTTGCAGAAATTGCTGTGTTTGCTAAAAATCCTATCGACTTAGGTTCAAGATGTACTGTGTTTATGAATTCAAGAGTAAAACAGGCTCAAAAAGAGGGCGCCCAGGTTTCTGATATTTCAGCCGGACTTGCATATTCTGTTATTAAAAATGCTCTTTATAAAGTTATAAAAATTTCAAACCCGGAAGCTTTAGGAAAAAGTATTGTTGTACAGGGTGGTACATTTTATAATAACGCAGTTTTAAGAAGTTTTGAAAAAATTTCAAAAAGAGAAGCTGTAAGACCTAATATTTCAGGTATTATGGGAGCTTTTGGTGCTGCACTTATTGCAAAAGACAAGTATGCAAATGGATATCAAACAACTCTTGTTTCTCCTGATGAAATGAATGCTCTTTCTGTTGATATTAAACATACAAGATGTAAAGGATGTACAAATAACTGTCTTTTAACTATAAATATTTTTGATTCAGAAAGAAAATTTATAACAGGAAATCGTTGTGAAAAACCTCTTGGTTTAGAAAAGAAAAAAACAGAAGTTCCTAATCTTTATGATTATAAATATAAAAAGCTCTTTTCTTACACACCATTAGAGCCTGAAAAAGCTACACGTGGAGAAATTGGTATTCCTCGTGTTTTAAATATGTACGATGAATATCCGTTTTGGTTTACATTTTTCACAAAACTTGGCTTCAGAGTTATAATTTCATCTGAGTCAAGCAAAGCTATATATGAAAAAGGTATTGAATCTATTCCTAGTGAATCGGTTTGTTATCCTGCAAAAATTTCACACGGGCATATAATGGACTTAATTGAAAAAGGCGTAAAATTAATATTCTATCCTTCTGTTCCATTTGAAAGAAAAGATGTACCTAATTCAGATAACCATTATAACTGTCCTATTGTTGCATCTTATTCAGAAAACATTAAAAATAATGTTGAAACTTTAAAAGAAAAAAATATTACTTTCTTAAATCCATTTTTAAATCTTGATGATAAGAAAAAACTTGTAAAAAGTCTTTATCAAGTTTTTGAAGGATATAACATTTCTAAATCAGAAATTAAAAATGCAGTAGATGCAGGTTGGGAAGAATGGGGTTCTTTCAGAGAAGATATAAAGAAAAAAGGGGAAGAAACTCTTAAATACATAGAACAACATAATATGCAGGGTATTGTTCTTGCAGGAAGACCTTAT
>CALWSX010000102.1 GCA_944384285.1 uncultured Lachnospiraceae bacterium | reverse complement strand
ATGACAACTATTATGTTGTTACAGGTACAGGCGTAGAAAAAATGATAGGCTATACAAATATAGACACAGAAAAAGGCTATGCTTTCTTCTCAAAATATTTAAGAGAAAAAGGTATTATTGACGCTCTTGAAGAAAAAGGTATTCAAGAAGGCGATACAGTTAGAATTTACGACTTAGAATTTGAATATTATAAATAAATTTTTATTAACCCTCATTTTGAGGGTTTTTTGTTGTTTAAAAAACAAAATGATTAAAATAATGTATTAAAAAAATATTTTTTTATTTTTTTTAAAAACAGGTATTGCAAAATGTCAATTCTTGTGAGATAATATGACGATTTTAAATAAGATGAGGTGATTTTAAAAATGGAAAGGAAAATTATTCAAATTACTGACAAAGTACCTATGAAAATGCTCATTCCGTTAAGTATTCAGCATATGTTTGCTATGTTTGGGGCTTCTGTTTTAGTTCCTGTATTATTCGGAATTGACGCAGGTATCGTATTATTTATGAACGGTATCGGTACACTTTTATTTATACTTATAACTAAAGGAAAAGCTCCGGCTTACTTAGGTTCAAGTTTCGCTTTCCTTGCTCCTGGCGCATTAGTTATACAACAGTATGGATATCAGTATTTACAAGGCGGATTTGTTGTTGTTGGTTTTATTGGTTGTATTCTTGCTTTCATAATTTATAAATTTGGTACAAAATGGATTGATGTTGTACTTCCTCCTGCAGCTATGGGTCCTGTTGTTGCTCTTATAGGTCTCGAGCTCGCATCTACTGCTGCTAGTAATGCAGGTCTTTTAGGTGACAATATAGTTCCTGCAAACGTTATTGTCTTCTTGATCACTCTCTTAACAGCCGTTTTCGGTTCAGTTCTCTTTAGAAAATTTTTCGCAGTTATTCCCGTTCTTATTGCTATTATAGTAGGTTATATCGCCTCATATTTCTTTGGTTTACTTGATTTTGAACCGGTAAGACAGGCTCAGATTTTTACTCTTCCAGCTTTCCAGCTCCCTAAATTTAAAGCAGAAGCTATTTTAATGGTACTTCCTGTACTCCTTGTTATTACATCTGAACACATAGGTCATCAGATAGTTACAAGTGAAATTGTAGGAAAAGACCTTATAAAAGACCCAGGTCTTCACCGCTCTATCTTTGCGGACAACTTCTCAACTATGCTTTCAGGTCTTATAGGTTCTGTACCTACAACTACATATGGTGAAAATATCGGCGTTATGGCTATGACAAAAGTTTACAGCGTTAGAGTTATCGCAGGTGCCGCTATTTTCTCAATTATATTCTCATTTATCGGTAAAATTTCAACTCTTATTAACACAATTCCTGGTGCTGTTTTAGGCGGCATATCTTTCCTCCTCTACGGTATGATTGGCGCTTCTGGTATCAGAATTCTTGTTGACAGACAGGTTGATTTCGGCAAATCAAAAAATATTGCTTTAACTTCTGTAATATTTGTAACAGGTCTTTCCGGAATAACTCTTAAAATCGGTGCTATAGAACTTAAAGGTATGGTTCTTGCTTGCCTTGTAGGCATGATTTTAAGCCTTTTATTCTACATTTTTGATAAATATCATTTAACAAATGAATAATACTTGAAAAGAGATGCCAAAGGCATCTCTTTTTTAATATTTTTTTATATTAGAAATCTATTTTGAAGTTTTGTTTAAAATAAGCCCCAAAACCAAAACTCCGCCTAAAATTCCAAAAACAAAGTAGACTTTTGATACAAAAGATGAAAAACCTATAAATGAGGTTAAAAATCCAAATACAACAACAAAAATCATTGACAGACGTATATTTTTAAAAATATTTTCAGAAAGCCACAACATACTTGCGTAGCCATTCCCCAAAGCCGTTGTAATAATAGCAAAAATTAAGGCAATTTTATACATAATAAGCACAATTTGAGATTCATCTTTTATTGCATACAAAAATGGCAAATCATAATTTAAAAGTGTACTGTCTCCCATTAGCATATTTGTCATCAAAAAGCCTATTATTAAAAGTAAAACTCCGCCTAAAATTCCGGATACAATCGCACAAAATTTATTTTTTACAACTTCTTTCATAGAAATAAGAACAGAAACAGCTGTTACACAGTTATAAGAAACATACACAAAAGCAGAAAACATAGCTTTTAAAAACAAATTAAAATCATAAAGATATGTATTTAAAAATAAGCTTCCTTTTCCGAAGCTTTGGAATACAGAAATGTTTTTTATACCATAGACAAATATTATAAATATCAAAAATACAATTATAAACGGTGTTAAAATTGAATTTATAACAAGTATTCCATCTTTCCCAAAAACAAAAACCAGTCCGCATAATAAACTCCCCAAAAGTGCGCCATAAACACTTTTAATCCCAAACGACTCAAAAAAAACTGCTCCAAAAGATGATATCATAGAAGAGTACACAGCCATTAAAAAAAGTCCTGTTACTATTTCCAAAAACGGAGCCAGATTTTTAAACCCCTTTTTTAAAAAATCTCCATATGAATTTATATCTTTTTCCAAAGCTATTAAAAGCGATTTTACACCGGTTATACAAAAAAGTATTCCAGCAAATATAATGCCAACTATTCCAAATTTTTCATAAGATACAAAATATGTAAGAACTTCTCGTCCCGATGCAAAACCCGCTCCTATAACAAGCCCAACATATAAAAACGCAAGCTTAAATATATTCATAAAAAACCCCTTTTTTAACAGGTTATGAAACTTAAAATGTTCTTATTATAATATTTTGGACTTTTATAAGTTTTTATTTTATAATTATAAAAAAGTATTTTCTTTTGTAATCTGAAAAGTCTTATATTGTAAAAATTATTCGAAATAAAAGCTCTTTTGAATTTTTAACCACTTGAAGGCTTTTCCTTGTTAAGTTTTTTTTATAAACAATAAACCATAACTTATAGAGGAGGTTATCATGCTTGATATAATACCTAATGAAGAACAAATGACAACTTTAGTTGGAAAATCTTTATATGAGATATGGAATAAATTATGCACTCTGATTAATGAAAAATATGACATGGAATGTCTATGGAATAAAGGCGGTAAAGCATGGACATACGAATATAAATACCGTAGAGGTGGTAAAACTCTATGTGCATTATATGCAAGAGAAAACTGTATAGGATTTATGATTATCTTAGGAAAAGACGAACGTTTAAAATTTGAAAATGATAGAGAAGATTACTCAAAGGAAATTCAAAAAATCTATGACGAAGCTCAAACTTATCATGATGGGAAATGGATAATGTTTGAGCCAAAAGACACTTCTTTGTTTGATGATTTTATGAAATTATTGAGAATTAAAAGGAAACCAAACAGAAAATAATAAATCAATTAATGAAAAATAAAATCTTACGGAGGCATACTATGTCTATTTACGATAAACTTAAATCTTACGGAGAAAATCCAAAAAAACCATATCATATGCCGGGGCATAAATTTGGAAATGGTTTTTCTTTTTTAAAAGACCCATTAAAATACGATATTACAGAAATTGACGGTTTTGACAACCTCCAAAATCCCGAGGGCATACTTAAAGAATCAGAAGATTTACTCTCAAAAACATTTAAAACAAAAAAGAGCTTTTTCCTTATAAATGGTTCAAGCTCAGGTATTGCATCTGCAATTTTAACTGTTGTAAGCCAGGGCGAAAAAATTATATGTGCAAGAAATGCACACAAAAGTCTGTACACAGGACTTATTTTTTCAGGCGCCGTTCCTTACTATGTATACCCAAAAACTATACCGGGCTTAAATATTCAAGGGGGAATTACTCCAGAAAATATAAAAGAAGCTATAGAAAAATGTCCGGACGCCAAAGCAGTATTTATAGTAAGTCCTACTTATGAAGGCTTTACAAGCGATATAGAAAAAATTGCGCAAATAGTGCATAATCACAACAAAATTTTAATTGTGGACGAAGCCCACGGTGCTCATTTTGGTTTTTCAAAATATTTTCCTAAATCCGCAAATTCACAAGGCGCCGATATAGTAATACAAAGTCTCCACAAGACACTGCCTTCCATGACCCAAACAGCCGTTATACATATTAACTCTGACAGAGTAGACCCTGCCGCATTAAAAAGCAATATCAATATGATGCAAAGTACAAGTCCTTCTTATATACTTATGTCATCAATAGATAATTGCAGAAAAATAATTGATGAAAAAGGAGAAGAACTCTTTTTTAAGTATTATGAAAACCTAAAAAAATTAAGACAAAACTGTCTTAAGCTTAAAAATATTTCTTTGGAATATAAAGATTTTTTAGGTTGTTATGGGATTTATGATTTCGATATAGGCAAAATATTAATATATTCAAAAAACAAAAATGTTCCAGGGGATTTCATAAAGGAATTTTTAAACAAAAAATATAATATAGAACTTGAAATGTGCGGACTTAAACACGCTCTTGCAATGACTTCTATTTGCAATAATGATTTTTCTGATTTGGAAAAAGCATTTTTTGAACTTGATATTTTGCTAAACGACTTTGAAAACATAAAAGAAACAGATTTAAAACAGGAATATAATATAAAACCTAAAATTTACTCTTCACCAAGAGATGCCCATTTTTCAAAAAAGACTTTATGTAATCTTAAAGACTCACTTAATAAAATTTCAGGTGGTTTTGTAACACCTTATCCTCCGGGAATTCCTCTTTTATGCCCTGGAGAAGTAATAACAGAAGAAATATTATCTCTTATCTATAAATTCTTGGATACAAAAATAGAAGTAATAGGAATAAAAGATAACTTAATTTCCGTACTTGAAAATTAAAAAAAGTCCTAAAACCTGTTGGTTTTAGGACTAAATTTTTTATTCTTCGTCATCATCAACAAAGGCAAAGTCAATAGTCATAAGCTCTTTACTTGCTCTTACAACCATAACCTTAACTTTATCACCAAGTCTGTATGTCTTTTTAAATCTTTCACCCACAAACATCATTTTTGACTCATCAAAAATATAATAATCATCATCCATGGAAGATATAGAAATCATACCTTCTACAGTATTAGGAAGTTCAACATATATTCCCCAGTTTGTAACACCGGATATAATACCGTCATATACATTTCCTATCTTATCTTTCATAAACTCAACTTTTTTCATATCTTCAACTTTTCTTTCCGCATCTTCGGCAACTCTTTCTCTGAAAGAGCTTCTGTTTGCTGTATCCGGAAGACGAGTATTAAGATATTTTATACGTTTATCAGAAAGTCCTGTTTTTATATTTTCTTTTATAATTCTGTGAATAGTAAGGTCAGGATAACGTCTTATAGGTGATGTAAAATGACAGTAATACCTTGCCGCAAGTCCAAAATGTCCAAGATTTTCAGCCATATATCTTGCCTGGCGCATACTTCTTAAAACAACTTTACTTATAATATGCTCTTCCGG
>CALWSX010000101.1 GCA_944384285.1 uncultured Lachnospiraceae bacterium | reverse complement strand
ATTTACTCTGTGTTTAACTGTCATATCTTTGTATGTCACACTTATATTTCTGCCAAAAAGAACTTTTGTTGTTTTCTTATCCAAAATAAAACGGAATACATTACTTTGGATAAGATCATCAAACTCATTTAAATCAATAATCGGCTGTTTTGGATTTATATTCTGTCGTCCTATGCAGATATATTCTTTATCAATAAGATTATAAACATCTGCTCCCTTCCTGTTTTTCAAATAAAGCAAAAGCATAGTAATAGCAGAACTTATAAGCAACACTGTAATAGTTCCTGTTACTATTTTTAATACTAGTGGCATACCATTATCTATTAACTTTCCTGTATAGGTAATAATAAATAATGCTGTATCTGATGTTGTTTTTGTTACATTACCTTTGTACCTTGCTGTAGATATATATCCTGTAGGTACCTTAGAACTGAACGTTTTAGAATATGTTGCTACAGCCTTATATTCAGTCGGTACCAATGTATCTCCTGCAAGAGATGTTCCCATGACTGTCCAGTTTACATTTGTTAATGGCAATGTATAGCCGTCTTTTATAGTCGAAGCAGAAACATAAGATGGATCGGCATACATAAGCCCCGGATATTCCTTTGTAGCAGATACTGTGTAATTTTTTGTGGTATAGCCTGATACTTTTGTTATAATACTCCCTGTGTCCAATGTCAGTGTACCTTGATACCCATCTTTATCATATGGTTTTGTTGACGGAAAAAGCTTGATTATTTCCTCCATGTTTTTTGAACCACTTTCCGCTTTTACCTCCTCTGTCACTTCTTTTGTATCTTTATTTTCGTTTATCTGTTTATCTGTTGTGGCATAGGTAAACAAGAAATCATCAATCACAAAATCTTCTTCCACAAGTTGATCTTGTGGTGTATTTGTCGGGAGATCATAAACTTTTATAAAATACTCAACTCCATCTATATTTTTTCTCTCTACTGAAACAGGAACAGGAAAAGAATTATCTTCTGTCAATTCTTCTTGAATGGAATTTTCTTTAATTGAAGTTTCATTTTTTAGTGGCATACCCATTAATGATACGGGCATAAACAATGCCACGCTCAAAATCAGACATAAGATTGGTTTTTTCATATTTATCAATTCCTTTCGTCATTTAACTGATTTTAAATTTGTTTGATTCATTTTTATAATTCATAAAATCGCCCTCTCTCAAAATAAAAAGCGAAGTTAGCATAACTTAATAGAATAAACTCCCTTCGCTTAATATATCTTAATTAATGTTTTGTTTTATAATTTTATAAAACACCTTATTCTTTTAAAAAAATAAGGCTGTCATTTAAGACAGCCTACTTCTTTATTTATAAAACTCTTCTATTGCATCTGCAAAAAAATCAGAAGCTCCTTTACCATATTTTTCATCTATTTTAGGTTTAATTTTTTCATTACGATAATATGCTACATGACATAACATTAATTCTTTTTCGTCATTAATTTGTGTTATCTGTTTCATAACAAACCCATATTCTCCTATGATCTGTTTTACATCAAAAGAACCAACGTCACAGTTTATTTTTTCTGCAAGCTTCTGTAAAATATGATCTATTCTTTTGTTGTAGCTCTCTGCCACTTCTTTACTAATAGGATTTCTGTTTATTTCTAAAAACTTATCTTTTCCACCATACCACTCTATGACCTTTTCATAGCCTCTTTGCATTTTTTCAGAAGACATCACTTCTATGTAATGGTTTTTCCATTCTTCCATACTTCCGAATTCTTTTATCGAAATATCTCTCATGTCTTCTGGCATATGTTCCATCATACTTTGAAACATTTCTTCTATTTCTGTTTTATTAAAGATTGTAAAATCCATATGATTCTCTCCTTTCAGAATATCATCTATACCGGAGATCAACTTTTCAATGCGATTTTTCTTTTTTATAAGCATTTTTCGTTGCATCTCCAAAATTTGATTTCTGTCAAGAACAGGATTGTCCATAACGGCTTTAATTTCTTTCAAAGGCATATCAAACTCACGAAAGAATAAAATCTGTTGCAATTTCTCCAAAGCTTTATCGTCATAAAGCCTATACCCCGCTTCACTTTTTTCTGTTGGGACAAAAAGTCCTATCTCATCATAATAGTGAAGCGTGCGCGCGCTGATACCTGTAAGTTCTGATATTTCCTTTACTGTCATCATATTTTAACCTCCCCATTCTTGATAACATCACTATACACTATGACGTTCCGTTAAGGTCAATAGGATTTTTATTTTTATCAATAAATTTATTTTAATTATTCTTAAAAATTTAATCAACATACTTTTTGCTATAAGCTATTTAAAGTAATGACAATTGTTTCGGCTTATGATCATTCCTTAAATTTGGATCATAGTTTGTAATAACAAGCTCTTTAAACATACCGCCTGGCGTATACCTTTGTGAAATACTGTTAAGTCGCTCAAAAGGTATGATATAAAAATCCTTGTATAATTTGCGAATAAATTCACAGTCGTTATAAGAAAGCATGAAAAATCCTTTTATTTTACTTAAAATTTCATTTAATAAGTAATGTTCTTCTACTGTAAACAGTTCTTCATAGCATTTCTCTGTACCATAGTATGGAGGATCAAGATAAAAAAATGTTGTTGGACTATCATAAAGTCTAATAATAATTTCAAAACTTTTATTTTGAATAATAACACCTTTTCCAGGATTTCCATCTGCAAGCAAAATTTCTTTGCCTGTTTTCACGCCGTTTTCATTTAGTCTTCTGTTTGCAAGCCATATGGTTTGATATGTCTGTGCTATATTTACAGGCTGACCATTAAAACTTGTTCCGCCCGCTGCATAGCTGTATCTAATCAGCTTATAAAAAATAGATGCTCTTCTTACATCTCCCATAATCGCTTGTGTTGTAATGAGTTCTTTATACTCTTTAAAATCAAGTGGAGGAAGATAAATCTTTGCCAATTCTATTTCTTCTGTTTGATGAGGTAGTGTAAAGTCTTTCTTTTTATGCCAATCAAGAAGTATCTCAAACTCCGTCCTACTATTTAAAGGCAAAAATCCAAGCTCTTTTATAAAACTCATAGGTTTATATTTAACAACATAAAACATATTTGTAAGATTAGAATTAGCATCATTATATACCTCAAACTTTTCAGGCTTTTTTGCAAAAAGTACCCAACCTGCTCCTCCGAATACCTCCACATATTTTTCATATTTGGGAGGAAAATGCTCAATAAGAAATTCTCTCATCAAACGTTTTCCGCCAATCCACGGAATAAAACTATTTACCATATTTTCTCACCTCTTTTCTATGAACCTTTATCCATATTTACAACTCCTTTCTTTCTATTTGTTGATTTCATAATCACCACCCAATTTAATTTTTAATAGCTAAATTAATTCTTAAATTTCATAAATTGCTTCCTCTAAAGTTTTTGGCTTCTTTTCTTTTAACTTTTTACAATAATCACTTAATTCATCTTTTGGAAGTGCAGAAAGTAAACCTGCAAACACATTAAGTTCAAACACACTAATTTTACTTAAATCCAAAGTATTTATAAATTTTTGTGCCTCCAAAATATCACATTCTACATTTAAAATTTCGCAGTCATCCAAAGATTCCATTTCTGTTTTTTCAAGTGCAATCCAAATTTCGCTTTCATCTGTTGGTAACACCAATCTTACACAAATGTCTCTTTCTTCTTTTACCAATTTTTTACTTGCTACATATAATCGAATCATCAAAATCCTCCTTAACTAAAAAAATATTTTATTCTGTTTATTTCTTGATATAATTTTTTATCTACCAAGCATTTTTTCAAAACGTCTATGATAATTTACTTTCTTTACGTGTTCTGGTTTTTTATCAAAATATAATTTTTTATTGGTATCTGTTTTCTCTTCTGTTTATATTTTCTTTTCATAAATCTCCTTTCTGGCATAAAAAAAGAACATGATTTTTTTCATGTCCTGCCAATTTGTTTTATATTTTTTTATTTTTTACATTTACCACTTCATATTTGAATTTTCTGTTAATTTTTTCTGTAATGCATTAAATCCTCCTGCCTCCTTAGCATATTTACTTAAAACTTCCTCTACTAATTCTCTTGAAAATCCCAATTCCTCATAAAACAAAAGTAACTCTTCTGGAATTCTTCCTAATATGCTAATTGGCTTTATTAGAATATAACCATTCTTTAAATAAATGCTAATATTCGCATTTGGGTTTATATCAGCTTCTTCCAAAAGTTCTTTTGAAATTACAATAGGATTGTCCATATTAACAGTATACTCTCTAATCTCAGACAGTGTGTTTGTGTTTTTCATGATTATTCCCTCCTAAATAGTATAAATATAAAAAATTAATTTTAATTAG
>CALWSX010000100.1 GCA_944384285.1 uncultured Lachnospiraceae bacterium | reverse complement strand
GGGTCAATACGTTTTAGTTTTTCAAGATTTTCTACAGTTGAAGAAGCAGAAGAAACTGTTAAGGTACTTTGTGAAGTTGTACCTTTATTAAGACGTTTTAACAGAAAAAGATAGAACGGAGAGTTTTTATGATACTTGAAGAAAAAGTACTTATAGTAAAATACGGTGAAATTGCATTAAGAGGGAATAACAGAAAACTTTTTGTAAAACAGCTTATTTCCGCAATCAGAAAAAACCTTGATAAAATCGGGGACTACTATGTTTTAAGAGAACAGGGCCGTCTTATTGTCAGAGATATGAACGGTGAACTTGATTATGATACAGTTATTCCTAATGTTATTTGTGTTTTTGGTGTTATTGACGTTTGCCCTGGTATCAGAACGGAAAACCAGGATATGCAGGTTTTAAAACAGCTTGCTTTAAAGCACTTAAAAGAACACCATGACACAGAAAAAACTTTTAAAGTAGAGACAAAAAGAAGTGATAAAAGATATCCTCTTACTTCAAGAGAGGTTTCGGCTGAAATAGGTGAATATATACTTGATAACTATGACGGTTTGACAGTAGATGTACATAATCCGGACTTAAAACTTTGGATAGAACTTAGAAATGATGCTTATATTTATTCAAAAGTTATTAGAGCTTTCGGAGGACTTCCTGTAGGTTCATCAGGAAAGGCAACCGCTCTTTTATCAGGCGGTATTGACAGCCCTGTTGCGGCATGGCTTATAGCAAAAAGAGGCGTTTTGGTAAACGGTGTTTATTTCCATACACCGCCTTATACATCAGAAAGAGCAAAACAAAAAGTAAAAGACCTTGCAGAAGTTGTTTCTAAATATACTGGTGAGTTTAAACTTTTTGTTGTTCCATTTACAGACGTTCAGCTTTTCCTTTTGGAAAATGTTCCGGAGGACAAGCTTACTATATTTTTAAAACGTGCAATGATGCGTTCGGCTGAAATTATAGCATACAAAGAAAATTCAACAGGGCTTATAACAGGTGACAGTGTCGGACAGGTTGCAAGTCAGACTATGGAAGGACTTAATGCCATAAACGCCGTATGTACCATGCCTGTACTTCGTCCTCTTTCCGGGCTTGATAAACAGGAAATAGTAGACATTGCTAAAAAAATAGGGACTTTTGATATATCGGTAAGACCTTATGAGGATTGCTGCACTGTTTTTGTTGCAAAACATCCTGAAACAAAACCTAAAACAAGTGTTATTGATAAAATAGAATCAAAAATTTATGACGAACTTATAAAACTTATAGAAGAAGCATCAGAAAATGCAGAAGTTATTGAATTTTAAAAAGGGAAGTGTTTTTTGTGATAAATATTCGTGAATTTCGTGATGAAGACATTGAATCGGTACTTGAAATTTGGAATGAAGTAGTTTTGGACGGCATCGCTTTTCCACAGACAGATATATTGACAAAAGAAAGTGGATTAGAATTTTTTAAATCACAGAATTTTGTGGGTGTTGCTGAAGATGATGAGACAAAAGAAATTTTGGGAATGTATATTCTTCACCCTAATAATGTTGGGCGCTGCGGTCATATAGCAAATTCAAGTTATGCTGTAAGCAGTCGTAAAAGAGGTCTTGGTATAGGTGAAAAACTTGTTACTCACAGCACTAAAATGGCTAAGGAATGCGGATTTAGAATACTTCAGTTTAATGCCGTTGTTGCGACAAATTACAGTGCTATTCATCTTTACGAAAAACTTGGGTTTACAAAAATAGGTGTTATTCCTGGTGGATTTTTGAAGAAAGACGGACATTATGAGGATATAGTTTTGTTTTATTATAAGCTTGTATAATAAAAAGAAAAGGCAGAGTTTAAACTCTGCCTTTTTATATTACTCTTATTAAAAACATATAAAGTGCTGTACCAAAACCTATACTTATAAGCGGATTACGTTTCCATACATGAAGAGCAACAACAATAATACTTGCTATAATTGCCGGTAAAAATCCTGATAAAGCTTCAAAGTGAAGATCTTTAAGACAGTATATAACCAAAACCGCCATTACCATAGATGGCATAAGCTCTCCAAGTCTTTTTATGGATTTTGGAGGGTTTCCGCTTTTTCCAAAAATTATAAACGGTGCGGCTCTTAACAAAAAGGTTACTATTGCAACAGTTACAATCATTATAACTGCATGTGTATTATTATCCATTTACTTTTACTCCTTTCTCGCTTCTTTTTTTGTCTGTGAGAATGAGAAGAGCTATACCAAAAAGCATAGCCGGAATTATAAATTTGTCCGGACCAAGTATAAAGAGAGTTACTAAAGAACAAACAATTCCTATAATTGCCGGTTTATGGTCTTTTGTTGCAAGCCACTGGTCTGTGAAAATTACTAAGAATAACGCTGTCATTGCAAAATCAATGCCTTTCGCGTCAAAAGGAAGGGCACTTCCCAAAAATGCACCCAAAACCGATCCAAAAATCCAATAAACATGGTCTAAAGACGCAATAAGGAAAAATACTCTTTTTTCATTCATGTTATCCTGTGGTTTTTCTTCACATAAAAGAGAATATGTCTCGTCTGTTAATGAAAAAATCATATACGGACACATTTTTCCCATACTTAAAAATTTTTCTATAAATGAAAGACCGTAAAAAAGATAACGTCCGTTTATAGCGATTGTCATAATTGCTGCTGTAATTATTCCCGTTCCTCCGGTTAAAAGCCCAACAAGAGCATACTGCATTGACCCTGAAAATATGGTTATACTTGCAAAAAGCGCCCAAAGTATACCGTACCCTGCGTTTTCAAGCATTACTCCAAAGGCCATTCCAAGAAACAGATACCCGCAAAAAACAGGGGTTGTTCGGCGAAGAGCATAGCGAAATTCATTCTTCATTTTTCGCCCTCCTTAAATTTCATATATTTCAAATATTGTAAATTAATAGTTCTATTCCAATTACTAAAAGATATCTTACTATAGTAAGAATATAACGTCAATATAACAATTTTTATTTAGAATATGGCAGAAAAACGGGGTATTTGGAATAAGTTTATACAATTTATTAACAAAATCATGTTTTTTTGTGTTTTTTTAAACAAAAAAGAGCCAAAAGTTTTTTGGCTCTTAAATTTGTAATAAAATATTAAACTTTGTAGCAGCTGTTTCCTACAAATTCTCGTATTATAGAGTTATTTGGAAGGTGTTCAGGGCTCATTGCAAGTATGCAGTCAAGGAATTTTATAAGCCTTACCACAGTTACATATTGTGGTGAAGTGTTATCAATGGAGAACAAAAGAGGTTCTACATACAGTTTGAGTATGGAAAGCTCATACATTGTTGCTGAATTAAACATAACATCAGCGTTTTGCTGATATGGGAATATATTTTTAAGTTCTCCGGCTGTAACTGACGGCCATCTTTCTATAGTGGTTTCGGCTGAGTATCCTCTTGTATTATAATCTCTTACAATACGTCTTATAAGTCTTGTATCTGTTGTTGAAATACGGTTATGGTTATCTATATTAAGCTGCATAAGTGCGCTTATAAATATTCTGAATTTGTTTTCCTGTGGTATAAGGCTTGTAACTTTTTCGTTAAGAGCGTGGATACCCTCTATAACAAGTACATCATTTTCACCCAAACTTAAAAATTCATTATGATATTCTCTTTTTCCGGACAAAAAGTTAAAGTAAGGAAGAGAAACCTCTTTTCCGTTTATGAGGTCAAGAAGATGAGAATTAAAAAGTTCCATGTCAAGTACGTTTACATTTTCGTAGTCTCTTTTTCCGTTTTCATCAACAGGGACTTTATCTCTTTCTATGAAGTAGTTATCCATTGAGATAACGTGAGTTTTAATGCCGTTTACATGAAGGTGCACGCAAAGACGCTGTGCAAAAGTTGTTTTTCCGGAAGATGATGGACCGGCTATTAAAACAATTTTTACTTTTCCAAGGCGTTTACAAATCATGTCTGCAATTTCGCCTATTTTCTTTTCATGAAGAGCTTCATTTAAACGAACAAGCTCCCAAAAGCTTTTATCTATTACACGCTTGTTAAGTTCAGAAATAGTTTTTACACCTACTAAACGACACCACTCCATTTGTTCCATAAGCATTTCTGAAAGTTTTCCGTATTGGGACAAAAGAGGTATTTCGTTTTCCTCGTTTTTAAAGTCTGGAACAACTATAAAACCATAGTTATATGGGAAAACTTTTACTCCTTTAATATAGCCTGTTGAAGGCGCCATATTGTCATAAAAATAGTCGTAATAATCATCTATTTTATATGCTGTTGCAAATGAAAAACGTCTGTATTTCAATATTTCCGTTTTGTCAAAAAGGTTTAAATTATTAAAAAGTTCTTTTACTTTTTTAACGGAAAGCTGTAATCTTTCGATAGGAATGTCAAGGTCTGAAAGTTCTTTCATACGGTTTTCAATGTCCTGACACATTTTTTTAGTTACATCTATGCCTCTGTCTTCAAATTCACAGTATACACTTTTGCTTATTCTGTGTTCAACAATGACTGTACGGTCTTTTCCGTAAAGGTCATAAATTGCTTTTATCATAATAAAAAGCATTGATTTTGTATAAATTCTTTGACCTTCATCAGATGTTTCATCAAGAAATTCTACTTTTGAATTTTCTTCTACTTCATAACATAATTCCCTTATTTCGTTATCAATGGATACGGCGAGTATTCTTTCTTTGCATTTATCCTTAAATTGTTCTGCAAGCTCTTTGTAGGTTATGCCTTTATCAACAAAGACATCTTCTCCCATAACGTTTATTTTTATTTTTTCACTCACAAATATCACTCCTTTTATATAGAAAAAAGAAACAAAAGTATTTATTTAAGCGGTGGCAAATCGTCTTTTGATTTAAAACCATAATATCTTAAAAACTCGTCTGTTGTGCCAAAAAGGATAGGTCGTCCGACACTTTCTGAACGTCCCGTTTCACAGATAAGACCGTATTCCATAAGTTTGTTTAAAGCATGGTCTGAGTTTACGCCTCTTATTTCTTCTATTTCAGATTTTGTAACAGGCTGTTTATATGCGATTATGGAAAGTGTCTCAAGCAAAACAGGTGTTATTTTAGGCCTTTTTGCAGTGTCGTATATTTTTTTGATGTAAGAAAAGCATTCCGGTGATGTACACATTTGGTAACCGTCATCTATATCTATTATTCGTATCCCACGGTTTTCAGAATCAAGTTTTTCTTTTAAGGATTCTATAATTGATTTTGCTGTAAGTGTGTCAAGGTCAATAAGTTTTGCAATATCGGATAAAGAAACTATATCTCCCGATAAAAAAAGTATGGACTCTATTACAGCTTCATATTCGCTTAATATCATTTTTTAAAAACACCATCCGTTTTTTATTTATTAAAATAAAATCCGCACATAAGGCGGATGCATTTTTGTTATGATTTTTAAAATTTTATGTTTAAAACTTTTATATAGATTTATTTATAATTATTTCACCGAAAAGCTTGTCCTGTTTTATAATTACAAATTTGCTTTTTATAAGTTCAAGCAAAGATAAAAAAGTAACTATTTTTTCGGGTTTTGTTGTATCGTTGTCAAAAAGACTTAAAAATGAAAAAGACGGTCTTATTTTTAAAAGGTTTTTAATGTATACAGTTTTTTCGGCTATAGTAAAAGTATCTTTTTGTACAGTTTTAAAACCGCTTCTTATAGTATCTGTACGGCTTTCCTTTCGATTAAGCACATCTTTAAAAGCATTTAATAAGTCATCTGTGGTTATTCCGTCCAAAAACTCTTCTACTTCAAAAGAGGTTTCTGTTTTAAGAATATCTTTTAAGGAGCTTTCATCTTTAAAAAATATAAGTTCTGCTGTTTTTCGGTTTTCTTCAAATTTTTCCGCAGCTTCTTTATATTTTTGGTATTCTACAATTCTTTTAACAAGTTCTTCTCGTGGGTCTTCTTCCTCTTTGTTATCCTCGTTTACAGGTAAAAGCATTTTTGATTTTATTTCTAAAAGAGTTGATGCCATAAGAAGAAAATCGCTTATGTTTTCTGCGTTTTTATTATCTCCTTCATAGATGAAGGCAATAAACTGTTCGCAAATTTCAGATATTGGTATATCATAAATGTTTATTTTATTTTTTTCTATTAGATGACAAAGAAGATCAAGAGGACCTTCAAACTGATCAAGTTTAACAGGTATATTATTCAAAACTTATCTTCTCCCTTATCATAATATAAAAGAAATAAAAGTTGTTATAATTCCGTAGATAGGTGTTACTATAAAGTCTACCCAGCCTAAGAAAAGTATAAATAAAAATACCATTTGTATTGTTTTTTCGTGCATAGAGTAGCTATAGTATTTATTTGCCGGCAAAACAGCGGACAAAACTTTAACCATATCCATAGGAGCTACAGGGAAAAGATTAAATACAAAAAGCAATACGTTATATCTGTAAATAGATACAAGAATAGTTTGTAAAACTAAAGCAGTTGGAGAAACTGCATCTGATAAAATTGCTGCAATTACAGCAATTATAAGGTTTACAACGTTTGGAAGTATAGCTGTAAGCAAAATTCCCTGTTTTCTGTTTTTGTATCTGTAGCTTGATGTATCTACAGGTTTTCCCCAACCAAAACCAACCGCAAACATAAGTATAAAACCAACAGGTTCAAAATGTTTTAAAGGATTAAGAGTAAGTCTTTTTCTCTCTCTTGGTAAAGGGTCGCCCAGAGCTGTAGAAACAGCGGCTCTTGTAAATTCGTGAAATGTTGTTGCTATAATTATTGCTATACTTGTTGCTACAAGATAAAGTATAAAATCCATGTTTAACCTCGCTTTTTTCGTATCTTTACAAAGTCATTTAGTTTTTATGTCTTTTAAGCTATATAGAATATAATAACAAATATTTATTTTTTCGTCCATAGTTATTTGTTGTCGTATAATGACTTAAAAGCTCATATTATTTTATACGATATCGAAAAAACAAAGTCGGTTTTAAAAATTTTTTAAATTATATATTTATGAAAAAGTGATGATTATTTTTTATTCACAACGAGAAATTTCTTAATATTAATTTTTAAAAGGGAAAAATCGACAAAAAAAGGTCGTTTTTTTGTGTGTATTTTTTATATTTTTTGATTTATTTTTTAATTGACAAGTATAAAATCGGGTATTATAATTCCTATAGCTCAAAAATTGTAAATTGTTTAACGATATTAAGGAGGGTAAATATGAGGCACTTAATTGAACCATTTGACTTTACCGTAGCTGAAATTGACAAAATTTTAGATTTAGCCGATGAAATTGTTAAAGACAAAGAAAAATACCAGGAAGCATGTAAACACAAAACTCTTGCTACTTTATTCTTTGAACCAAGTACAAGAACAAGACTTAGTTTTGAAGCAGCTATGTTAGAACTTGGCGGAAACGTTTTAGGTTTTTCTTCAGCTCAGTCATCTTCAGCAGCTAAAGGCGAAAGCGTTGCAGATACAATAAGAACTGTTTGCTGTTATGCAGATATTATTGCTATGAGACATCCAAAAGAAGGCTCAGCGCTTGTAGCTAAAAATTATGCTACTGTTCCTATCATTAATGCCGGTGACGGAGGTCACAACCACCCTACACAAACTCTTACAGACTTACTTACTATTAGACGTGAAAAAGGTCGTCTTAATAATCTCACTGTTGGTTTTTGCGGAGACTTAAAATTCGGAAGAACCGTTCATTCCCTTATTAAAGCTCTTTCCAGATATGAAAATATCGATTTTGTTATGATTTCCCCAGAAGAACTTCAACTCCCAGGATATATTAGAGAAGATTTCTTTAAAAAGAATAATATTACTTTCAGACAGTATGAAAGAATGGAAGACGTTATTGGCGAACTTGACATTATTTATATGACTAGAGTTCAGAGAGAAAGATTCTTCAACGAAGCTGATTACATAAGACTTAAAGACAGCTATATTTTAAATGCTGAAAAACTTAAAATGGCAAAACCTGACCTCTCAATTCTTCATCCACTTCCACGTGTAAATGAAATTTCTACAGACGTTGACAGTGACCCAAGAGCATGTTACTTCAGACAGGCTTTAAACGGAAAACACGTTAGAATGGCACTTATTATGACACTTCTCGGAATAAACATTTAATTAATAGGGGGGTTAAATTATGAATATAGACAGCATTAAAAACGGAATTGTATTAGACCATATTAAAGCAGGTATGGGTATGAAAGTTTACAAGGATTTAGGTCTTGAAACATTAGAATGCAGTGTTGCTATTATCCAGAACGCTACAAGCGGAAAAATCGGAAAAAAAGATATTATCAAAATTTCTGATGATTTCCATGTAAATCTTGATGTTTTAGGATATATTGATCCTGATATCACAGTAAACATTATTAAAGAGGGTAAAATTGTAAAGAAAATGACTTTAAGCCTTCCTGAAAAAATCGTTAATATAGAAAAATGCCACAATCCTCGTTGCATTACATCAGTAGAACAGGAACTTGACCAGATTTTCTACCTTTCAGACAGAGAGAAAAAAGTTTACCGTTGTATCTACTGTGAAAGCAAAATTAAAGAAAAAGGCTGATAATTTAAAAATTTACCGGAGAATTTCTCCGGTTTTTTTTATTTTCAAAATTTTTTTGTTTTTATGCAACTAAATAATAAGTTTAATCACCTAATATATAAAGACAAAAAAATAAAAAGGAGGAATAAAAAATTAAAAATGATAAAAAAAGTGCAACTAAAACTAAAATTAAAACATCTAATAAATGAAACCAATAAGTTAAAGTATTTAAGGTATAAAAATTAAAAAATATTTTTAAAAAAGCAACTAAATAAATTAAAAATTCATCTAACATATAAGTAAACAAGAAAAAAATAAAAAAGTGCAACTAAAAAGGTAAATAAAACATCTAATAAGTGAAACAAAAAAATAAAATATATCCGGTATATAAAAATATTCAAAAAATTTTTTGAAAAAAGCAACTATATAAATAAAAAAAACATCTAATTATATAAACATATAAATATTTAAATTAATAAAATTTTTAATATATATTAAAATTTATTTCATAAAAATATTTAAATTTTGCATTAAAATTTATAACAAACTTATTATTTGGGGGTTTGTAATGAGAAATAATCGTGAAAAGCAAACGGAGGAAATCCTCCTTAAAGAATATAACCGTTATTATCGTTTGGCTTACAGTTATGTTCATAATGAACAAGATGCTCTTGATATTGTTCAGGAAAGTGCCTACAGAGCCATGAAAGATTGCGATAAAGTCAATAACGAAAATTATCTTTCAACTTGGATTTACAGAATTGTAATAAACTGTTCCTTGGAGTTTTTAAGAAAGCATAAGAAAAAAGAGTTAAGTGAAGAATTTTACGATAACATTATTGAATTAGGAAGTTATGAGGGCGAAGAAGAAAATCTTTGCAGCCGCTGGGAACTTAACGATATTCTTGAAAACTTAAACGAAAAGGACAAAAGCGTTATTGTACTTAGATATTTTGAAGATTTTAAACTTGATGAGATCGCACATATTACAGGCGAAAATATCAACACAGTAAAGGCACGACTATACAGAGCTCTAAAAAAAATGAACAAAGAAATTGTAAGTCATAAGACGTAAGAAAGGAGCAGAAAAAATGAATGATAAAAGAGGTAATAAAGAGGAGATAATCCGTATGTGGAAAAACGATTATGAAAATATCCCCGTTCCAGAAGAAGCAAAAAACAGAATTTATGAAGGTATTAACAGAGCTAAAAAAGAAAAAAGAAGGAGCGATATTATGAGATATTTTAAAAGAACAGGCGTAAGCGTAGCAGCGTTAGTAGTAACACTTGGTGTAGCAGTAAATGCAAGTCCGGTTTTCGCAAATGCGGTAACTGATATTCCGGTAATCGGAAGTATTGCAAAAGTAATTACATTCCGTACTTATACAGACGAACACGATAAAATGATGGCAGATGTAAAAGTTCCTAAAATTGATGGTGAAGCAGCTGTAAATAAAGAAATTGATGCTTATGCACAGAATCTTATTGCAAAATATGAAAAAGAAGTTTCTGAAAGTGCAGGCGAAGGTAACTACTCATTATATTCAAATTATGAAGTTGTAGCAGAAAACGAAAACTATGTGAGCATTCGTATTAATACTGTTATCACACAGGCTTCAGGAGCTGAATTTGTTAAAGTGTTTACAGTAGACAAACAAACAGGTGAAGAAGTTTCTCTTTCAGAGTTCTTAAACAATGACAAAACTAAATTAGACAAAGCATCAGCAAATATTAAAGAACAGATGAAAGACCAGATGGAAAAAGACTAAAATAAAGTATATTTTACAGAAGAACCTGGTGCGTTTGAAGGATTAACAGGAGATGAAAGTTTCTATATGAACGAAAACGGTGAACTTGTTATTGTATTCTCTGAATACGAAGTTGCACCTGGATATATGGGAACTGTAAGCTTTACAATTCCAAGTGATGTTTTAAAATAAAAATATTTATGTTATAAAAAATCCCCGTTTTTAAACGGGGCTTTTTTATATATCTTTAAAAATTAAATTTCTAAATTTAAGGGCGTTTTCACACTCCGGATCAAGCCCTTTATTTTTTATAGGTATAAAGTTAATCCTTTGGTCATCTTCCGGACCTAGAAGACCTATGTTTATATATTTTTCCAAAAAGTCATTAAAGCTTTGTGCAAGTATCATACCATGAGAATAATCTATTTCGTGGCTTAAATAAATAATTTTATCTGTTTTTAAACAAATAGATATTAAATCTCCGTTTGGTACAAATATAAAAGGGAGTTTATCAGAATAAATATCAGCGTTTTTATCACCTTCATCAAAACAATTTTCTTTTATTTCTTTAGCTAAAAAAAACAGGTCTTTCATATCATTTAAATTTATAGTTAGAGTAGCTGAAAAAAGACCCGTAAAATCTTTTTTTAATGTTTTATAAAATTCATCTTTGAAATATACCGAAAAAGATAGCTTTTTTGTATAGTGTAAGAAAAAATCTCTAAGTTTATTTTCAAGTTTTAGGCCTATTTCTTTTTCAACAAGCTTAATTTCTTCTTCTGTTGCTTTTTCTTCTTTTTTAAAATAAAAATACTCATCATTTACACAAAAATTTTTGTATGCAGAAAACCATTTTGAAATTTCGCTGTCTATTTTTTTATAATCCATAATTTTTTTCACCACCTTAAAAAATTATATCATAAAAATTTAAAATCTACAATTTTAGGAACAAAATAACTCTTTTAAACGTCAAATATAGGTAATTGTCTGGAAAAGAACTATATTTATATAAAAAATTACTGTTTTATCTGTTTTTGGAAAAATCTTTAAGAAAAAAGTAATACACAAAGAAACATTTTAATGTTATTATTTAAATAGTAATTGTCATCACTGTGTCTTGATGAGAATAACAAGGAGGGAAATTTATGAAAAGAAAAATTGCAATTGTATTGGCTGCGGTTATGACTTTTTGTTCTGTATATATAGCTCCTGCCGCAACTTTTGCAGATATTAATCAGGTACCATGGGAAGGGGCTAAAACTTATATTAACAAAGTATCTGATTTAGGAATTATGGTTGGGGATACAAATTCTAAGGGTCAGAAAATTTTCAGACCTAAAGACAATGTTACATATTGTGAAACAGCTCAGCTTGCATATCAGGTTTTAAGCAAAAACGGTAAATTAAAATCTACTACTGATACTGTAAAAAAATGGGGAGATTTCCTTAAAAGCTGCAAAATACCTGAGTGGGCACAGCCTGCTGTTGCTTATTGCCTTGAATATAATATTTTAACAGCTAATGATGTTATTCATTTTGTAAATCCTAATACAGGTGCAAGCTACAATGCTACAAGAGAAGGCGTTGCTGTTATATTTGGTAAAGCAATTTCTGATATGTATTCTGTAAACAATTCTGCAAGTCTTACATATAAAGATAAAGCAAATGTTGCTTCTACATCTGTGCCTTATGTTGATTTACTTTCTAGACTTAATATTCTTGTTGGTGACAACGTAGGAAACTTTAACCCTAAAAGCCTTATCAACCGTTCTGAGATGTCAGTTATTATTTCTAAAACTCATGATACATTATCAAGTGGCAGTGGTGGAACTACAAATCCATCAAATCCTGTAGGCCAAGCTGTTAGAGGAACTGTTGTGAAGATGGAAAATATGGGCGGAAGCTATATGATAACAGTTTTTACAACTAACAATAAAAACATGGGATTTATTGGAAATGATACCGTATTTTGTGTAAAAGAAGGTACAACTACTCAAATTCCTTTCTCAAGCCTTGGCAAAGGTGACGTTATTACAGTTGATTATACAGGCGCAACTATTAATAAAATTACTGTTAACCAGAAAAATTATAACGGCGGAAGTGTAGACAGTGCTTCATCTTTTGAAGGTACTATTGAAGAACTTTATGGTGACTATGCCTATATTTATAAGGATAGAAACAGATCAGAAAAATATTATTTATCTTCAAGTGTGGAAGTTTATATTGATGACAGCAAATCAACACTTAAAGAGCTTATTGATTTGAATGAAGAAAGCAGAATTGAAGGTAAATTTTACCTTAATTCTTCAGGGGATATTATAAAAATTGAAGCTGAAGTTTCCGATGAAAGCATTACAGGCGAGCTTTACAGCGTAGATACAAGAGATGATGAAATTACAATTGTAACTACATCTGGAAGCAAAAAAACTTATGATGTTCTTTCAAGTGCTTCTATAAGACTTTATGATAAAGAATCAAGTCTTTCAAAAGTAAGTGATGAACTTGATGATGAAACACTTTATTGTAAATTATTCCTTAATTCTTCAAATAAAGTTATAAAACTTCTTGTTGATGATGACGAGTATGAAGAAACTTTCTTTGAAGCTACTATTACAGATGTATCTTCTTCAAAAGTATCTTTAAAACGTGAAGGAAGTTCTTCTACTAAATCTTATTACCTTGCTGATAATGTTGTAATAAGATATGACGGAAGTGTTATTGATGTAGATAAACTTGAAGATAAAGTTGATGACTATACTGTTAAAGCTGAAATTTCCTTAAATTCTAAAGGTGATGTTGTTAAAATTAATGCAGAAGAATCAGATGAAGACTATGATGGTGAACTTACATATATCTCTTCGTCAAAAATTAAGTATAAAAATTCAAAAGGAAAAACTTTAGAATATTATTTAGACGATGATGCAACTTTCAGACTTGATGGAAGTTCAAGCTCCTATTCAAAAATAAGAGATGCTGTTGATGAAGGAACTGTTAATGTAAAAGTTACTTTAAATAGCAGAGATGATGTTACAAAATTAGAAGCTTTTACAAAATCAGGAAGTTCTAAAGAAGGTACTTTATATAGTACTTCATCTTCAACAATTAAGATTAAAACATCTGGTGGTTCAACAAAATCAGATGATTTATCTGATGATGTTACATACAGACTTAACGGAAGCAGTTCTGACTACAGAGAAATAAGAGACCTTTATGATGATGATGAAGATGTAGATATCAAACTTACATTAAACAGCCGTGATGAAGTAACAAAAGTAGAGGCAACAACAAGTTCTTCTTCATCTTCATCAGGAGATATGGACTATGTAGGTAAAATCTACGGTATGGGTTCAGACTATATTACTGTTAAACAGGATAACGGAAGAACAACTGACAAGATTGATATTTCTTCTTCCGCAAAATGGTATTTAAATGGTAGCTCATCATCACAGTCAAAAGTAAAAGATGCTTATGATTCTGCAGAAGTTGTAAGAGTAGGTATTGAACTCTCAGGAAGTAAGGCTTACAGAATTTATGCTATAGAAACAGATGATGATGCCGATAAAGACGAAGGAACTATAAAAGATTATATTACTTCAACAAGTGATATCACAGAAGATTATATTTACCTCAGAGGCGATAAATATTACTATGATTTTTCTTGTGATTTAAAATATAATGGAAAAAGATATTCAAAAATAAGCTCTTTTGTAAGTGATATTAAGAGTGATTTAAGAGACAGTAATATAAGAGAAGTTAATATTGATGCAGATATTATAAACGGTGTTATGACAAGAGTAACTGCTGAATCATCTTACAGATAATTTTTTAAAAAATTAGGGTGTCGATATATTCGACACCCTTTTTTATCTAATATTATACAGCTTTTTCTTTTTCAGGTTTATTAACAGATAAAATTCTTGGATAAATGAGATTTTTCTTTTTTTCTGATACTTTTAAAATTATGCCCGTGAATTCTTCTTTTTTTGAAAATTCATTTCTAAATGAAATAATAAGCTTTTCTTCTTCTATAAGGTCCCCAATTTTTGCATTAAGGTTGATATAATTTGTATTTTTTACGTTACAGATTTTTGGTACAAAAGTTTCGTTTTTAAAAAGCATATTTAAAAATAAAATACATTCATAAAGAGTATTTTTTTCTGAGACTTGAACTACAGAATAAAAGTCTTTATTTTTTTCTTCATATACTTTTAATACATATATAACTTCGTTATCATCATACTTTATATTTTTAAATTCTCTTTCTTTTGCCCTGTCATCAAGTATATCCGCTATAACTTCATTAAGCTTTTCAGGAGATACAAGGTCGCTTAATGAAAGACATTTTTTGTGTGTTTTTAAAATTGACTGACCTAACTTTGTAAGTGCAAATGACGAATAAAGACAGTGTATTGAAGGGCAGAGAGATTTATTTAATATAATTCTGTTGTACATTTCGTTTACATCATTTGATACATCATATTTTTTCTGGTTAAAAAGTTCTATAAAGTAAAAATAGTTTCCGAAAGGAGTGAAAAACCATTTGTCCGCAAGAATGGAATATTTATATATTTCCAAAAGATTTCTTGTGTTTTTTTCTGATATATTTCCGTTTTCAAGTCCGTCAAAATAGTTGAAAACTTCTTTATTTTTATTAAATGCTATTGATTTTATAAGACTGTTTGGGTCGTGTTCCTTTTTTAAAAAAGTAATAAGCATATTTTTTATTTCAGGCGATTCTGTATCAAAAATATTTAATGCCGCAATACTTATTGCACAGTCAAAAACTTCGTTAAGAGCAGTTTCTTTTTCAAAAAATGAAAGATAATCTTCTCTAGGTTTAAGAAGGTCTCCAAAAACAGTTTCCTCAGATATAATAAGCTCTAAACTTACACCTAAAAGTATAAGATAGTTTATATATAAATCTTCTTCTTTTGATACTTTGCTTAAAAGATCTGATTTTAAATCAAAAAAAGGATTGTCCGAATTATTCATAAATACGCCGTTTTTAAATTCGGAAACAACTGTTTTTAAGTCTTCAAGAATGATATGATTTTCATTTGATATAAATTTAAAATCTATATCAAATAGGGGTTTGTTTTTATGTTCTCTGTTTATATGAAAACTAGGGATAAAAATTTCGTCTTTTGGACTCCTGTATTTTTGGCTTATAAGTGCAAAAGGTGAACAATCCATATTTTCTTTTAATTTTGAATGATACCATTTTCTGAAAAGATAGGGTGAGTTTTTTAAAATTTCGGTTCTGTATTCTTCTTCTATGTCAAGTATTACAGAAAGAAAATCTCTCTCAAAAAAACTCATAAGTATTCCTTTATACATAAGTTCACGTCCTTTTAAAAATTTATGAAAATAAAGAATTAAGCTTAGTATTTCTTGTTATCGGGAATTTAAACATAAAAAGCTATAGAAAAATATGTTAGTTTACATTCTTGTTTTTTTTTAAAAGTTGTGATACCTTAAAATAAGTCTTATATAAAAAGGGAGATTTTTTATGGGTATAATTTTTGATTTGGACGGAACTTTAATAGATTCCATGACGGTTTGGGAAAAAGCTGATTTTGAACTTTTGAAAAGATATGGTTTTTCTCCCGACAGAGAATACAGAGAAAAAATTGTACGTCTTAATTTTTCTGAAGGCGTAGAATTTATACTTGAAAAATATGATATAAAAAAGAGTTTTAATGATATAAAACAGGAACTTTGGGAAATTGTATATGATGAGTATGATAAAAATATGGATTTAAAAGAGGGCGTTTTTGAACTTATATCTTCTTTAAAACAGCGTAATAAAAAAATTGCCTTGGCTACTTCTTCAATAAAAGAAATGTGTGAGGCTTGCCTTAAACGAAACAATATTTATGATATGTTTGATGCTGTTGTATTTTCCGAAGAAGTTGGAAAAAATAAAACAAATCCCGATGTTTTCCTTGAAGCGGCTAAAAGAATTTGTGTAAATCCAAAAAACTGTATTGTTTTTGAGGACGCTCCGCATGCGGTTATAGGCGCAAAGAAAGCTGGTATGAAAGTTATAGGCGTATATGACGAGTTTTTCAAAGCAAATGTTTCGGAAATGAAAAGCCTTTGTGACAGATATATTTATTCTATGTCTGAGATAGATCCAGATAATTTAAAATAAAAAAGGGTGCATTTTTGCACCTTTTTGTATTTATAAAATATTAGAATTTTTCTATTTCATAATATCCATATTTTACAGTGTTTATTTCACAAAGCTCAATAGTTTTATCGTATTTTTCACAAATCGTCTTAACATACTTTCCGTTTTCGCCCGCAAAGCCGTTTAAAAGAGCTCTGTCCGCAGAAATTTTAATTCCTTTAAATACTGTTTGTGAAAATATGGTTAAAACTTCTCGTCTTAATTTTCTGACAGATGATAAAAATGACGGTACAACGCCTTCACCTTCACAGCATTTACAGGTTGTGTAGTTTTGCTGCCAAATAGACGGACGGGTTTTTTTACGGGTAATCTGCATAAGCCCAAGCTCGGTCATTCCAACAACCACTGTTTTTATTCTGTCTTTTTTAAGCTCTTCAGTAAGTACTTTTTTAAGTTCTTCTCTGTCATTTTCGGATACCATATCAATAAAATCAACTATAATAATGCCCGAAAGATTTTTAAGTCTTAATTGATAGGCTATTTCTTTTGCAGCTTCTATATTTGTCTTTAAAAAAGTTTTTTCTTTATCCTTGTTTCCTGAGAATTTTCCCGTATTTACATCTATTGATACTAAGGCTTCTGTCTGTTCTATAATTATAAAACCGCCACTTTTAAGCCATATTTTTTTATGATAGGCTTTTTCCACTTGGGATTCTATCATATAGTTTTGAAAAACGGGGATATCACCTTCATAAAGGATTACTTTTTCTTTTGCAATACCGTATTCTTCTGATAAATTTAAAATTTCGTTAAAAGTATCTTTATCGTTTATTATAAATTCATCAATATCTTTTGTAAAAAGTTCTCTGAAAATACGGGAGCAAAGAGATGATTCTTTATATAAAACACAAGGAGACTTTTTGAAATTGCCTTTAGAAACAATGTCTTTTGCTAATGCCTGCAAATTTAGAATTTCCTTTAAAAGGTCGTCTTTTTTTATATCTTTTGCCTGGGTTCTTACAATAATACCGAAATTTTCATCTAAAACTTCTGATACATCATTTTTAAGGCGTTCTCTTTCTTCTTTATCCTCAATTTTTTTAGATATTCCTATTGTGTTTTCGTTAGGCAAAATAACAATGTTTTTACCTGTAAAAGAAATTTTGTCAGTCACAACAGCCCCTTTTATATCTGTTTCGGGCTTTACTCCCATAACAATTAAGTCAGTTCCGATTTTCGGCTTATTGTTTTCGTCATAAGCAAAATATGCATTTTTTTCAAGCCCTATATTTAAAAAAGCTGCTTTCATTCCCGGAAGTACGTTTTCAACTCTTCCAAGATATATGTTTCCGACTATATTTTCGTTTTTAAAAGGTTCTGTTATAAGCTCTGTTAAGCGTCCGTTTTCAATTAAAGCTGCTCTTATTTCATGGTAGGAGATATCAAGTATTATTTTTTTCAAAATTACTCACAACCTTCCGAAACACCCACATTAAGAGGTTTTCTTTCTCCGTTATCCATTCTTAGAAGCTCTGTTCTTTCGTATCTTATGAGATATTTATCAAAAGGAATTTCCAAAAAGTTATAAAAAGCATTCATTAAAAGCTCGGCTTTAAGGCTTACAATACTGCTTAACGCAAGACAAAGATGAAGTCTTAATTTGCCGTTTTCTGAAATATTTTTTATTTCAAAAATTTCGTTTCTTATATTTGTATCTTTTGTGTAACGCTTTGTTTTTTTAAGAATTATAATTTCGTCTAATGCTAAAAACTCTTTTATTTTTTCATCAAGGTCAATATTTGAAAGTCTTTCATCGGAAATTTCTGCAGTATATGATGCAGCACAAACGTCTGCCATACTTGTTTTTATGTTCTCTGAAAGAGGTACAACAGATAATACTAAAACCCCTTTAGGCAAAACTTCGTTAAGTTTTTCTTTTATTTCTGAAGGAGATATTTCTTCGCTTAATTTAAAGTCCATATATTCGGCAGAAGATGTCATTCCGAGGTTTAAAGGGTTTGCAAAATAAAGTTCCTGATGTGGGTTAAAGCCGTTTGAATAACAGATAGGAAGTTCTGCACGTCTTATGGATTTCTGGAAAATACGCATAACGTCAAGATGACCTATAAAACGTATTTCATCGCCTTTTTCAAATTTTATTCTGTACTTTTTCAAAGCAGACACCTCCTCCGAAAGCCTGGGCACCGCAAGCCTGACACTGTTCTCTGCAATTTTTTGTGGTTTCGGCACGTTCTGCCTTTTCACGTTCTCTTATGAAAAATTCTTTTGAAACACCTACAGAGATGTGGTCCCAAGGTAAAATCTCGTCGTATGAATATTTTCTGTTTGCATAAAAATGAGGGTCTACCCCTGTATTTTCAAATGCTTTAAGCCATAAATCATATTTGAAAAGGTCGTTCCATGAGTCAAATTTGCACCCAAGTCTCCATGCCTCATAAATAGCTTTTCCGACACGTCTGTCGCCTCTTGCAAGTACACATTCAAGGAAACTTAAATCCGGGTCGTGATAATTGTATTTAATTTGTTTTCGTTTAAGGCTTTTTTTCACAGTTATTATTTTTTCTGTAAATTCTTCTACTGTGTCCTGTCTGTCCCACTGGAATGGTGTAAAAGGTTTTGGAACAAAGCAAGAACTGCTTGTAACAACGGTTATTCCACGTCCTTTTCTTTCTTCTTTAGGTATTTCAAAGAATAAGTCAACAATTTTAGCGGAAAGGTCCGCAATTCCTACAAGGTCTTCTGTCTTTTCTGTAGGAAGTCCTATCATAAAATAAAGTTTTACTCTTTCATATCCACCGGAAAATGCAAGGCGGCAGCCGTTTAAAATTTGGTCTTCGGTTATATTTTTGTTTATAACATCTCTTAATCTTTGGGTTCCGGCTTCCGGCGCAAATGTAAGACTACTTTTTCTTACTTCCTGTATTTTGCTCATTAAATCAAGTGAAAAAGAGTCAATTCTTAAAGACGGAAGGGCTATATTTACTTTTTTTGGTGTAAATTCTTCGATAAGACCGTCCGCAAGTTTAGGGAATTCTCTATAATCGCTTGTACTTAATGAAACAAGGGATATTTCATCATGGCCTGTATTTTTAAAGATATTGTCAGCCTGACACAAGAGAGTGTCCGCTGTTTTTTCTCTTACAGGTCTGTAAACAAAGCCGGCCTGACAGAAACGGCAACCACGTATACAACCTCTGAAAACCTCAAGAGTAACTCTGTCATGTACGGTTTCTATAAGAGGAACAAGCTGTTTTTCCGGGAAAAAGGCCTTGTCCATATCTTTTACTATTACTTTTTTAATTACAGAACGTGCTTTTTCGTTATTTTTTGTGAAAGAAAGAATTTCGCCTGTTTCTTTGTATTTAACGTCATAAAATTTAGGCATATAAAGTCCGTCAAACTGTAAAAGTTTTTCGAGATATTC
>CALWSX010000099.1 GCA_944384285.1 uncultured Lachnospiraceae bacterium | reverse complement strand
AAACTATATCAAGAAATATTCCTTTAGTATCTCCGTTTTCTATATTACTCCATTTTTCATCATTGTACAATTCTTTTGTAAGATTTTTGAATTTTTCATAAGAATTAAACATAATTCCTTCAAGAGCAATATCTGAAAGATTATCATAAAAAATAAACTTAAGAGTTCCTTTATTTAAGAAAGATATTTTTTTAAGAGAAAGATTTTTTGTTGCAAAAAGAGGTTCGTCATTAGCTTTCCCAAAAGGTCTTAAAAAATTTAATTCTTCACATAAATTAAGGTCTATTTCTTCAAAAGATAATAGTTTTTCTATTCTTAAAGATGGTATAAAATCATCTTTTGTAAGCGTACAGTTTTCTTTAAGTCCTTTTTCTAAAAGTAAGAGGTTAGAAGGTGTAATTGAAAAACCTGCCGCCATACTGTGACCACCAAATTTAAGAAATAAATTTTTAAATTTTAAAAGTTCATCAAAAATATTGTATCCTTCTATGCTTCTTGAAGAACACTTATAAACATTGTCACTTAAAGTAAGTACGAAAGAAGGTTTAAAATATTTTTCTTTTAAACGACCGGCAACGATTCCAGCAATACTTTCCGGAGTTTTGTCACTTTTAAAAAATATAAGATTTTCGTTTTCAAAATTTTTGTCTTTAATTTCAGAAACAGCCATAAAAAAGCTTTCTTCTGTAAGTCTTTTTCGTTCAGTATTTAAATCTTTTATATAATTTGCGATTTTAAATGCTTCTTTTTCATTAGTAGATGTAAAAAGAGAAACAGCAATATCTCCTTTTTCAAGTCTTCCTGTTGCATTTATACAAGGCCCTATAATATTTCCTATATGATATTCATTTATATCTTTTGTGCGTAAATCAAGTATATCTATTAATGCATTAAGACCTATGTTTTTTGTGTTTTTAATATTTTTAATTGCATTTTGAGCTAAAATTCTGTTTTCTGATACAAGGTCAACTATATCGCATATAGTTGCAATTCCTGCAAAAACAATTAAATCTGTTTCATCTTCAAAAGATATGTTTAATTTTTTATAAAGAAGTTTTACAAAGCGATAACTTATTCCAGCCGCACACATTTCTTTAAAAGGGTAAGGGCAATCTTTTTGTTTAGGATCTACTATAAAATCTGCTTTTGGAAGAATATCTGTTTTTTCTCCGTTTTTTTCTGCGTATCTTGGTTCATGGTGGTCTGTTACAATAACTGTCATTCCAAGTTCTTTTGCATAATCTATTTCTTCTATTGCAGCAATACCATTATCACAAGTGATTAAAATATCAACATCTTTATTTTTAATTTTAGAAATAGCTTTTTTATTAAGTCCATAACCTTCTGTATGCCTGTCCGGTATATAATAAAAAACATCTGCGTTTAGTTTTTTTAAAGAAGAATATAAAATATATGTAGATGTTATACCGTCTGCATCATAATCTCCGTAAATTACAAACTTTTTGTTCTGATTTATACCTTTTATTATTTCATAGACTGCATCTTTTGCATCTTTCATGTTTTCCATTTCTGAAAGATTTTTAAGGTCTGGTATTAAGAAATCATATATTTCTTTTTTTGAGTAAATATTTTTATTTGCAATAACTGTTGCCATAGGAATACTTATTGAAAAGTCTTTTGAAATACTTTCCGGTAAAATTTTATGTCTTTTTATACTCCATTTCATTTTTTATTTCTCCGATACAAATTCTGATTTTATAATAATTATAGTTAATTACATGATTTTAGTCAAAGGAAAAGAACGGACACATGTTCACTTTAATACTTGACCTATTTATCATAGTAATATAAAATACAAAATAACATTTTTGTTGAATAAAATGTAAAAGGAGGAAATGAATGGATAAAAATAAAATAAATCTTATTATAGCCATGCTTATTTATGGCTCTATCGGTATATTTGTAAAAAAATTATCTGTAACATCTTCTCAGATTTCTTTTGTAAGAGGAGTAATAGGAAGTATTTTTTTGTTTATTTATGGTTTTGTTATTACAAAAAATATTTCGTTTAAAAGAATAAAGAAAAATATAATTATACTTATTCCGCTTGGAATAGCTTTAGGTGCAAATTGGACTTTTCTTTTTGAGGCTTATAAATATACAACTGTTTCTACAGCGACTATTTGTTACTATATGGCGCCTGTAATAGTAATGATATTATCATTTTTTTTGCTGAAAGAAAAAATTACTTTAAAAAAGATATTATGTATAATTGGAGCTGTAATAGGAATGGTTTTAATAACGGGGTCCGGCTCATTATCTTTTCAAAAAGGAGAGTTAATGGGTATTTTCTATGGGCTGGTTGCCGCAGTATTGTATGCGTTTATAGTGATATTCAATAAATTTTTAAAAGATATAAGTGGTGTAGAAAGGACTTTGGTACAGCTTTTTATTTCAGCCGTTGTTATGGGAGTATATGTGTTTTTTACAGATGGATTTTCTAATTTTTATTCTCTTTCTGTAAAGAGTGTTGATTTTTTTGTTCTTTTAATACTTGGTGTTGTACATACGGGGTTTGCCTATTTGTTATATTTTACATCTATAGGAAATTTAAAAAGCCAAACGGCTGCTGTTTTAAGTTATCTTGATCCAGTGTCAGCGATTATCTTTGCTTCTGTATTTTTAAATGAAGAAATGTCATTTATCCAGATTGTTGGGGCTTTACTTGTTCTTTTGTCAACCATAATTGGAGAAACAAATATTAATTTAAAAAGAAATAAATATAAAAAAACCGAAAGCGTTTAGCTTTCGGTTTAATTTTTTAATCATTAGTGGTATCTTTTTTTTCAACTAGGAGTTTTGCAAGTTCGTCCATAAATGTATTTATATCTTTAAATTGTCTGTAAACGGAAGCAAAGCGTACATAGGCTACTTCATCAAGATATTTAAGTCTGTCCATAACCATATTTCCGATAGTATCGCTTGGAACTTCTTTTTCCGGAAGGGTTGAAAGTTTGTTTTCGATATCATCTACAAGTCCTTCAATTTGCTTCATTGTAACCGGACGTTTGTTACAGCTTTTAAGTATTCCGGATATAAGTTTATTTTTATCGAATATTTCTCTTGAACCGTCTTTTTTTATTATAGTAATAGGCAGAATATCAATTCTTTCATAAGTTGTAAATCTTTTTCCACATTTTTCGCAAAGACGACGTCTTTTGATTGTTGTGTTGTCATCTTGAGAGCGAGAGTCTATAACTTTTGTATCTTCGTAATTGCAGAAAGGACATTTCATATTTTGCCACCCCTTTGATATATGTAAAAATAGCTTTATACAGAACTAATTATAATCAAATTATGGCAACAAAACAAGTCTTTAACAGCAATTTGAGTCATTTTGAGATATGTTTACAAGTATAATGTCATCACCTATTTTGCATATACATTCCCATGGGATTTTAAAATTTTTATCATTGCCAAATGAAAAGAGTGCTTTTCCTGGGCAAGGAACTATAATAGAACATATTTTTCCGAATTTTTCATCAAATTCTAAATCTATTACATATCCAAATCTACACCCATCTTTTACACTTATTACTTCTTTTTGTTTAAATTGGCAAAAAGTTGTCATTAAAAACCCCCCTTACTAAACTTGAGTATATTTTATTAAAAAAACAGTAATTTTATGATAAAAAAATAAATCAATAAGAATATATAACAAAAATATTTTTTTCAATTAAGATTGGTTGTATAAACTTTTATTTGTGCCAAAAAAAATGTTACAAAATTTCTTGCTTTTTAAACTTAAAAATTTATATCGTTGAAATATATTCGTATTGACATTGCTTAAAAAGAGATTTACTATATATATGTGTATGTTGCTACTCGGAACACAATATATTGTAGTATATTGCAAAGATATTGTTTTAGTAATATTTGGAAAATTAAGTAATTTTGTTTTATATAAATCTAGAATGTTTGGAAAGAGGAGGATCATTTAATGATAAAGTCAATTGTAAAGCGAGACGGAAGAACTACAGAATTTAATAAAGAAAAAATTGCACAGGCTATACAAAAAGCTTTTGAAGCTACAACAGGAAAAAAAGATTATGAGATATGTTTATCTCTTGCTGATGAAGTAGAAAAAAGTTTTGATAACACAACTACATTGACTCCTTCCGTTGAGCAGATTCAGGACGAAGTAGAAAAAGTCCTTATCGAACATGGATATGTAAGAACAGCAAAAGCCTACATATTGTATCGTGCTGAAAGAACTCGTGTAAGAGATATGAACACACGTCTTATGAAAACTTTTGAGGACATAACATATTCAGACGCAACTGACAGCAACATTAAAAGAGAGAATGCAAACATTGATGGAAATACAGCAATGGGTGCTATGCTTAAATACGGAACAGAAGGCGCAAAACATTTCAATCAGATGTTTGTTTTAAAACCTGAACATTCAAAGGCTCATATAAATGGCGATATCCATATTCATGACCTTGATTTTTATACTCTTACAACAACATGTTGCCAGATAGATATAAAAAGACTTTTCAAAGGCGGTTTTTCTACAGGCCATGGTGTTTTAAGAGAGCCAAATGATATAGCAAGCTATTCATCACTTGCATGTATTGCTATTCAGTCAAACCAAAATGACCAGCATGGCGGACAGTCTATTGTAAACTTTGATTATGGTCTTGCTGACGGTGTAAGAAAAACATACAAAAAAAGATATTATTCATTTTTAGGAAATGCTTTTGATCTTTTGGAAGGCGAGGATACTTCCGAAAAAATTAAAAAAGTTATTGATACATTGGCAAGTGAAGGCTTAGTTCCTACAATAGATTATAATGAAGAATATATAACAAGAGAAAAACAGCTTTTAATGGAACAGGGACTCTCTGAAGAAGAAGTAGACAAAATTCAGAAATATACATCAGAAAAAGCAGTAAAATCAACAGACAGAGCTACTTATCAGGCAATGGAAGCTCTTATTCATAACCTTAATACAATGCATTCAAGAGCAGGGGCTCAGACACCTTTCTCATCTGTAAACTATGGTATGGATACATCAACAGAAGGCAGAATGGTAATAAAAAATATGCTTCTTGCAACAGAACAAGGTTTAGGAAACGGTGAAACTCCTATTTTTCCAATTCAGATTTTCAGAGTAAAAGAAGGAGTAAACTTTAATGAAGGCGAACCTAACTATGACCTTTTCAAACTTGCATGCAGAGTAAGCGCAAAACGCCTTTTCCCTAACTTTTCTTTCTTAGATGCACCTTTTAATTTAAAAGCATATAAAGGTACACCAGAAACAGAAATTGCTTATATGGGATGCAGAACAAGAGTTATAGGTAATGTTTATGACCCTACAAAAGAAATTTCAGACAGAAGAGGTAATTTAAGTTTTACAACTATTAACCTTCCAAGAATAGCTATTATGGCTAATAAAAATATAGAATGGTTCTTCAAAGAACTTGATATGAAGATGGATCTTGTTATTGATCAGCTTCTTGAAAGACTTGAAGTTCAATCAAAGAAAAAAGTTTATAACTATCCTTTCCTTATGGGTGAAGGTGTATGGCTTGACAGTGAAAAACTCAAATATAATGATGAAGTAAGAGAAGTTCTTAAACATGGAACTCTTTCTGTTGGATTTATCGGTCTTGCTGAAACATTATATGCACTTGTTGGAGCACACCACGGAGAAAGTGAAACAGCTCAGAACTTAGGTCTTGATATTATTGCGCATATGAGAGAAAGACTTGATAAAGAATCTCAGAAGAGAAAATTAAACTTTACACTTCTTGCTACACCTGCTGAAGGTCTTTCAGGTAGATTTGTAGCTATGGATAAAAAGAAATTTGGTATAATTGAAGGCGTAACAGACAAAGACTATTACACAAACAGCTTCCATGTACCTGTATACTATCCAATAAGCGCATTTAAAAAACTTGATATCGAAGCGCCTTATCATGCTTTCACAAATGCAGGACATATTTCATATATTGAGCTTGATGGCGATCCTGTTAAAAATCTTGATGCATTTGAAAAAGTCGTTCGTCATATGAAAGAAGTTGGTATTGGATATGGTTCTATTAATCACCCTGTTGACAGAGACCCTGTATGCGGATATAACGGAATTATAGGAGATACATGTCCAAAATGCGGAAGAAGTGACGAAAACGATGTTCCTTTCCAAAGAATCAGAAGAATAACAGGATATCTTGTAGGTACACTTGACAGATTTAATGATGCAAAACGTGCAGAAGTTGATGACAGAGTAAAACATTCTGTTACTGTTTCTCTTGATGACCTTGTATAAGGATGTGGTTTTATGAAAATAAGATTATCTCAAGTTTTGGGAGATTCTATAGTTGATGGATTAGGGTTAAGAATGGTTATTTTTACTCAAGGTTGCGTTCATAACTGCGAAGGCTGCCATAATCCGGAAACACATTCTTTAACAGGTGGAAAAGAAGTAAGCGTAGATAAACTTTTAAATGCTATTTTTGACAATAAGCTTATAGACGGAGTTACTTTTTCAGGAGGAGAGCCGTTTTTGCAGGCGGAATCTTGTGCATATATTGCTTCTAAAGTTAAGGAAAAGGGTTTAAATATATGGACATACACAGGATACACTTTTGAAGAAATACTTTCATCTGAAAATGAGGATTTTATTAAATTTTTAAAAAATACTGATGTTTTAGTAGATGGAAAATTTGTTTTAAAAGAGCGTTCTTTGGAATTAAATTTCAGAGGAAGTAAAAATCAAAGAATTATTGATGTAAAGCAAAGTTTGGAGAAAGGTAAAATAATTCTTTTTATGGATTAATATTTTCAAATATTTTAAAGGGCTTTTTAAAAGCCCTTTATTTTTTTATATATTAATACTTACTATAAGCTTTCTAATAGTATATAATATATTCCATAAAATTTATTTATTTAAAACCCCAAAAATTTTATGTAGGATACGTATTCTTTTTATATAGGAGTAATTTATTATGGAAGAAAAAATTCGGAACGAGGAGATACTTGAAGAAGTTTATAAATCAAAAACAAGTTCTGAAAGTGCTGATAAATTGGTAGAAAAATATCTGCCTTTTATAAAAACACAAACAGCAAAATTTATAAACAGAATTCCCAGAGAGGGAGAAGATGATGAATTAAGCATAGCCATGCTTGCTTTTCATGAATCTGTTTTAAACTATGAAAGGAATAGAGGTGCATTTTTGACTTTTTCTGCTTTAAACATAAAAAATCGTTTAATAGATTATTACAGAAAAGAAAAAAGACATAAAAATATTATTTCTTTAGATGTTTCTAATTCTGATAATGATACAAAAGCTTTAATTGATACAATAGCAGATGAAAAAAATGAAACAGAAGAACTTGAATTAAGATCTTCTGTAAAAGATGAAATACTTTTGTTTTCAAAAGAACTTTTAAATTTTGAGCTTACTCTTACAGATATTGCAGATAATTGTCCAAAACAGGAAAGAACTTTAAATGCTTGCCATAAAGCTCTTTCTTTTGCAAAAGAAAATAATGAGGTTATGGAAACTTTTTTACGAACAAAGAAAATTCCTATGACTCTTATTTCAAAAGGTTCAGATATTAGTCTTAAAACTTTGGAAAGACACAGAAAATATTTGGCTGCACTTCTTTTGGCATATACTAATGGTTTTGAAATTATACGAGGTCATATTAAACAGATAAATCCAAAGAAAGGAGCAGATGAAAAATGAAGTATCTTATTATGGAATGCCATTTGAGTTATGCTGTTGCTTTGGATAACGAAGGGCGATTTATTAAAATTGCGAATATGGGGTATGAAGTTGGTCAGGAAGTTTATGATGTTATAATATTAAAAGAAAATAAAAATTCTAAAAATTTAAATAAAAAATATATTTACAGTACAGTTGCGGCTTGTTTTATCCTTGTTTTAATTTTTTCTGTAAATGTTTTTGCGACTGTTTTCGGAACTGTAAGAATGACGATTAACCCTGATGTTATTCTTAAAGTAAACAGATTTAACTATGTTTTAAATATTGAAGGGGTTAATACAGATGGAAATGATTTAATATCAGGTTATAAATATTTTGGAAAAAAAGTAGATGTAGTTGCTGATGAACTTGCTGACAAAGCTATTGATATGGGATATTTAAAAGATAGTGGAAAAATTGCTTTAACAGTAGATTCTAAAAATACAGGTTGGAAAACAACAACTGAGGACCTTGTAATATTTGAGCTTAATTCTCATTTAGATAATAAAATTAACGTAAAAATAGGTCCACCTGAAGAATTAGATGATTATTTTGAAATTTATGACGATGACGATGATGACGATGATGATGACGACGATGATGACGACGATGATGACGATGATGACGACGATGACGATGATGACAACGATGACGATGATGACGACGATGACGATAAAAAATAATGATAAAAAAATTTTTTATATTAACCCCCGCTTTTATAATTTTTATTACGTAATCTTTAAATGTAACGAAAAACAGATATCATATCATTAAAAAATGATAAAAGGATAAACTTAATTTGTAAAGGAGAGGTTATTTATGAAGAAAAAATTATCAAATTCAAAAAAAATAGTGGTTGCTTTTATGGCACTTGGAATTTTATTTTCATTATCTGGCTGTCAAAAACAAACAAATGTAAGTCAAAGTGTACAAGAAACACAGATTAATGATGATGCAGTTGGAACTATTTTGTTAAGTGTTAATCCTGAAATACAAATAAAATATGATGCAAAAGGAAGAGTAATAGATTTACAGGGAATAAACGAAGACGGTAAAAAAGTTGTAAGTGAATTAAAGGATTATAAAAATAAAGAATGTGATGAAGTCGTAGATTTGATTATAGAAAAGATATATAAAGATGGATATTTTGATGAAAAAATAGATGGAAAAACAAAGAATGTTGTAATTAAACTTGAAGCAGGTTCAAGTTATCCAAATGATACTTTTATCGAAGATATAAAAGAATCTGCAAGAAAAGCTGTTAAATCATACGGCGTAGATTCTTCTGCTTTATCTGTAGAAGAGAAAGACCAAACTAACGGAATTATTAGTCTTGAAAAAGCAAAAGAGCTTGTCTTAGCACAGCTTGGTGTTAAAGAGGCAGACTTTGTTGAAAAAGAGTATGAACTTGATGACGGTATATATGAGTTAGAATTTACTGTTGATGGTATTGAATATGACTATGAAGTTAATGCAAAAACAGGAAAGATTCTCAAAGCTGACTATGAACATAATGATGACTGGAATGTAAAGAGTAACATGGTTACTAAAAGTGTTTCAAAAGGCGAAAATATAACTTTGGAAGAAGCAAAAGAAATAGTATTTAAAGAACTTGGAGTAAAAGAAGCTGATTTTTACAAAAGAGAATATAAACTTGAAAATGGAATTTATGATATTGAATTTTCAGTAAATGGAAAAGAATATGATTATGAAGTTGATGCAAAAACAGGTAAAATAGTAAAAGCACATGAAGAATATGATGACGATTATGTTGCACCAACAACCGGTAATAAAGAAAATATAACATTAGAAGAAGCAAAAGAAATAGTATTTAAAGAACTTGGAGTAAAAGAAGCTGATTTTTACAAAAAAGAATATGGTTATGATGATGGCGCTTATGAATTAGATTTTGCTGTTGATGGCATTGAAGATGATTATGAAGTAGAGGCAAGAACAGGAAAGATAATAAAAGCGGAACAAGAACGTGATGATGATTATAGATAAGATTGCTGATTATAAAATTTAGAAATAAGGTTAATTTTTAAATTAAAAGCACATTTCCATTTAGGGAATGTGCTTTTTCCTTATAAATAAAAATTTTTATACATATAAAATGTTTTGAATCGGAATAATATTAATAAAATTTATTATTTATCTGCATATATTTTTCAAGTTCTTGTTTAAGCAAATTATTTTCATAACGTAAAGAATTTATTTCATCACGTAAAGCTTTTTCAGAAGTATCATTCGAAGCAGCATTTATATTTTTTGATAGATTAAACATTCCAAAAATTAAATCTTTTGTTTCTTTTTTTAATATAAGACTGCAAGGGTCTCGATTTAAAGAAGGTAAAAATGAAGCAAAAATATTTGGTGTTTTTACATTTTTTGATTTGAAAAATTCAGATGATATAATTTCATTTTTTGTCATATTATCAAGTTTTATTTTAGTTTGGAAAGATTCTCCAAAATTATCGGAAGAAGCGCAGAAAAATCCATTTTCTAAGAAATAGAGAACTTCAATATTTTTATCAGTTTTTAATAAAAATACATTTGAAATATTATATCCTTTTTGAATTAAAATAGGTTTTGAAAATCCATTTTCTATTTTCTTTGAATAATAAAGAAGGGACTGGTTTCCGTATTTTACACAATAAGCAATATGTACACTGTCTTTATCTGCAAATCCTGAAAAACTTGTAAAATATGAATTTTTTGATATCAAAACAGGAGAGGAGATTTTTTCCTCATCAAGTTTAAATTCAATATATTCAGTTTGATTTTTATTTGTCTTATAAATCATTGAGGCATGGTTTTCCGATATTTTTATAATTTTATATATTTCTGTTTGGCAAAGAGGACTAACATCGCATATAACCTGAGGTTCTGTGCATTCTGAATTTTCAAATTTTATAATATTGATTTTATTTTCGTTGCAATAAACAAAAGTTAAAATATTTTTACACAA
>CALWSX010000098.1 GCA_944384285.1 uncultured Lachnospiraceae bacterium | reverse complement strand
AGAGTTATACCGCTTATTATACCTGGTAATGATAAAGGTAAAGTTACTTTTTTAAAGCATTGAAATCTGTTTGCACCTAAATCACTTGCTGCTTCAATAAGGCTTTTATCCATTTTTTCCAAAGATGCATTTATTTGTAAAATCATAAAAGGAATAAAGTTATAAACCATTCCAAGAATTACAGCAAAGTCAGTATATATAAGGTTTGCTTCTTTAAAACCAAAGATACTTAAAATTTTGCTGAAAAGTCCATTTTGCTGTAAAAGACCAAACCATGCGTAAGTTCTTACAAGCATATTAAACCACATTGGGAATGTTACTAAAAGTATAAGAAGTGTTTTTGCGCTTCCATCAACTTTTGAAATTATATAAGCTGCCGGATATCCTAAAATAAGGCAAAAAAAAGTTGTTATAATTGAAATCCAAAGTGATTTTAAAAGTACTGTTATAAAAATTTTATCTTGAAAAAAATAAATAAAATTACTAAGTGAAAAATGAACAGGTACAGTTTCATTTCCAGGTACAGTAAATGCATAAAAGACTATAAGCAACATAGGAAGAGCTATAAGAAATATAGCCCATATTAAGTAAGGGTATGCTATTTTTTGAAACTGTTTCATGACATACCTCCTCTATTTTTGGACATTACATATAAGTCTTCCGGTTCAAATGTTAAACCTACTATATCGCCCTTTTTGTATTCATCTGTTGTATCTACAATATATTTATAACCTTCTGTTGCAAAAGTGATATTGTATTCGCCTACAGATATATTTTCGCTATCAAAATCATAAATTACATCTGTAATTTTAACTTTTTTGTCTGTATCAAGTGACCATGCAGAAGCATTTGCCCATGTAATAAGGTCTGTATTAAGAGCCATACTTTCTTTTATTTCAAGAGCTGTTACAAAGAAGTCGTCAGCATAAATTTCTTCGCCATATTCTTGGTCAACTACCTTATTTTCATCTTTTACAATCATATTTACAGTAAGAGATGTACCTGCAGCAGTTGAGAAAGTTACAGGAAAAATACCAATGTGAGGAATTTTATTATATTCTACTTTTACAATAGATACCCAGTCATCTGTAGTCGGATTCCAAGCCTGTGCATTTGCATGTGTAATTATTTTTGCATCATCAAGTTCTTCAAAGTCGCTAAAGTCAAGGTAGAAGTCGTTAGCAGTCATTTTTTCTTCTGCCTGTTGGTTAACTACAGGTTTTTCTTCAGTAACTATCATTTTAATAGTGATAGAAGCACCTCTTTTTGTTTCTACAATAGTTTCGTAGTGAACGCCTTTGAAAAGAACAGATTTTACCTCGCCTCTAAGTTTACCTTTATCAGCAGGAACAATATCTAAATCTTCAGGCCTTATTACAATATCAACAAGCTCATCTTTAGAAAATCCTCCGGCCATACATTCAAAGACTTTATCTTCAAATGATACTCTATTTTCATCAACTACAGTACCTTCAATAATATTACTAGCACCTATAAAGTTTGCTACATATCTATTGATAGGCTTATTATATATTTCTGTAGGAGAGCCTATTTGTAAAATTTCTCCGTTTCTCATTACAACTATTTTATCTGACATTGTAAGAGCTTCTTCTTGGTCATGGGTTACAAAAATGAATGTAATACCAATTTCTTTTTGAATTCTTTTTAATTCACGCTGCATTTCTTTACGAAGTTTAAGGTCAAGAGCACCTAAAGGTTCGTCAAGAAGCAACACTCTTGGTTCATTTACGAGGGCTCTTGCAATAGCTACTCTTTGCTGCTGACCTCCGGACATTTCGTTAACCATTCTTTTTTCATAACCTTCAAGGTTAACAAGTTTTAATAAACGTGTGACTTTCTGGAAAATAATATCTTCTGGTTCTTTTTTTAATCTTAAACCAAAAGCGATATTTTCAAATACATTCATATGAGGAAAGAGAGCATACTTCTGAAAGACAGTATTAACTTCTCTTTCATATGGGGGTTTATTCGTAATATCCTCATCCTCGAATATTACGCTTCCCTTAGTGGGACTCAAAAATCCACCCAAAATCCTTAAAAGCGTAGTTTTGCCACAACCGCTTGGCCCAAGTAATGTAACAAATTCGTTTTCATAGATGTCTAAAGATACATCCTTAAGAACCAACTTACCGTCAAATTCTCTAACAATGTTTTTAAACTGAATAATCTTATTCATACTGTCCTCCCTTCTCTTTCTTAAAAAATTCTTAAAAAAAGCATTTTAGAATAATTATACATACTTTTTGTAAAAGTACAATAAAAAAATAAGTTAATTTTTTGTCACTTTTTTGTTAGATTTATATAAAGAAATTAATTAGAAAGGGTCTTAAAAACTTCTTTAATATTATTTATTAAATCTTGAGGAAGAACACCAAATTCAGAACAAATTTCTTTGGAAATATCACCAGAAAAACCATGTATATATGCACCAAGATATGCAGAAATAAAAGGATCATTGATTTGAGAATAAAGTCCCCCTATTATACCAGCTAAAACATCTCCTGAACCTCCTTTTGCCATTGAAGGATTTCCAGTTGTATTAATAAAATAATTTCCATTAGGGTCAGATATAATAGTTCTTGCATCTTTTAATACAGTAATACAATTATATTTTTTAGAAAATTCTACAGAAGTATTTATTGTATCAGCCTCTATTTCTGAATATGTTTTCTTTGTAAGTCTGCTCATTTCTACAAAATGAGGTGTAATTATAGGAGTTTTTTTGCATTCTTTTAAAATTTCAGGTTCTTTTGAAATAACATTTAAAGCATCAGCATCTATAATTAGCTGTGCATCTGTAGTGAGTAATATTTTTTTTACAAATTTAAATACATCTTCGTTATTGCCAAGACCCGGACCAATTATTATAGCATCAGCTTTTTTTAAATTTTCGGATATGTCTGTAAAACTGTCTTCAAATACTAAACCATTTTTTTCTCTCATAGGTAAAACTAAAGCTTCCGGCATAATTGATTGTATTATTTTTGATATACTTTCAACCACACAAGTATAAACAAGACCGGCACCACACATATATGCTGCTTTTGACGAAAAAAAACATGCTCCTGTAATATTTTTGTTTCCGGATATAACAAAAATATTTCCATAAGACCATTTATTTGTTCGTTTTTCTCTTTTTGGGATTAATAAAGAGGCTTCATTTTTTGTTAAAAAATTACCTTTAATGTTAAGTTTATCTGTTATGGACTTTTGAAGTGAAATATCTGCTATTGTAAGTTTTCCGTTATATTCTGCAGATGGGTAAAGTAAATTTCCGACTTTAGGGTACCCAAATGTAATAGT
>CALWSX010000097.1 GCA_944384285.1 uncultured Lachnospiraceae bacterium | reverse complement strand
AAATTATTGAAAAATCGACTAAAACACGAAGAGCAAGAAAAACAAAAACTTAATGAAAAAGATTTTTCAGAAGAGATTATAAAAAAAGTAATTGATTTTCTTATAAAATATAAATATTTGGACGATAAACACTATGTAAATGCTTATATAAACGATTGCAAAAAGCTTAAACCAAAAAGTAAACTTGCAATAAAGCTTGAACTTTTAAAACGTGGTGTAAAAAGAGATGTTATAGATGATGTTTTTTCTTATAACGATGTTGATGAAATTTCGGACTGTTGCAGAATTTTAGAAAAGAAGATAGACGATTTTTTAGATTTGCCTTTTGAAAAAAAGAGAAAAGTTTTTAATTATCTTACAGGAAAAGGCTATAGTTATGAAACGGTTAACACCGCTTTTTTGTTATGCATAGAAAAACAGGAGGAAAACTATGGGATTTAATATGGGCGAACTTATAAAGCTCAGAAAAGAATTAAGTACACAATATGCGGAAAGCAATTATTTTGAAGCCCTTTTAACAGGTGAAAAAATACTTAAAATATATGATTCTATGAAAGACATAAAGAAAGATATCACTTTTGCTGAGGATATTTTTTCTGTTGCACTTGTACACGATGAGATAGGCGGATATGAGTCTTCCTTAATTCTTTATAATCGTGCACTTTCTACCGTAAAGGAAATTTACGGTGATAACAGTATTATATATGCAAAATATCTTAATAATGCGGCTATTGCCAAAACAAGATTAAATAATTTTAAAGAAGCAGAAAATGATTTCCTTAAAATTCTTAAAATTTATGAAAAAGAAAAAATGAATAATACAAAAGAATATGTTAATTTGTGTTATAACCTGGGAAATCTTTATGAAGACTTTTCTAACTTTAAAACGTCTGTAAAATATCATAAAAAAGCACTTGAAATAGGAACTAAATTAAAAGATTTTGATCCTTGCGACCATATAGATTTGTTAAATTCTTGTGCTTCATCATACAGCAAAATGGGATTTTATAAAGACTCCAAAGAATGTTATAAAAAGGCGCTTGATATAGCCGAAAAAAATAAAGATAAATGCAGTGGATTTAAATTTCATATACTTTTAAATCTTTCAAACGCCGCAAGCCATTCAAAAGACTATAAAAGTGCGGTTATGTATTTAAAAGACGCTACGGCACTCAGAAATAAAGTTATGGATAAAAGCCATATAGATTATATAACAAACTTAAATTCTCTTGCGTCAATGTATATGAAGGCAAAAATGTATAAAGAGGCAATAGGAGTTTATGAAGAGGCTTTACCTATAGTTACAGCGATTTTAGGTAAGGAGCATATGTATTATTCTGACCTTCTTAATAATATGGCCATTGCTTATGCGCATATAGATGAATTTGAAACAGCTCTTAAATTTGCAAAAGAAGCAATTGATACAAAAAATGAGGCATCAGAAGAAAGTTATCTTAAATACTCAAATTCGGTAATTGCTTTAAGTACAATCTACAGAAAAATGGGCGATTATGACGAAGCTCTTAAAATCCATGAAAAGGCTCTTAAACTCCGTGGGGACAGCATTATATCAAAAGTTTATAATATAGACACATATATTTCTATTGCAAAAACTTATGCTGAAATGAAAAGATATGATGATGCTATAGCGTATTATAAAAAATCTCTTGATATACGAAATGAGATAATGCCTGAAAAAGATGAAACTTATGCGGCAAGCCTTAAAAATATATCTGAATTTTATGAAAAGAAAAAAGATTATAAAAATGCGCTTTTAAATACAGAAAAAGCGATGAAAATATATAAAGATATATATGGAACAGAGCACCCTAAGTATGGTGAGCTTCTTGGATTTCTGGCAAAAATTGAGTACAGAACGGGAGATATTAAAAAAGCATCACAAGATATAGACACAGCGGTTCAGATAATAGATAATTGTTATGGAAGAGAAAACGAAGTTTATAAAGATTTTATGCTTTCAAAGGCTTTTATACTTTCAGAATCTGGGGATAAGTTTATGTCCATGAACATATATGATGAAATTCTCCGTGATTTTTCCGATGATTTATCAAAAGAACAAAAGTTTTTGATAAAAAAGAATATGTGTAAAATAGAAAGCTCAATGAGAAACTTAAAAAACTCAATTCCAAAATATAAAGAGCTTATAGAATTTTCAAAACAGGAAGAAGAATTTAAAAAATATACTCTTGGACTTGAAACAGAGCTTTTAAACGTGTATTTAAAAATATTTGATGAAGAGAATTTTAATAATCTTTCAAAAGAGATAATAGATAAAGAAGAAAATAAAAAGACTAAAGAATATGCTGACTTTTTAACTGTTTATGGAAACGGGCTTATAACAAAAGACTATGAAAAAGGCGAAGAAGTGCTTAAAGAGGCAATATCTGTTTACACATCTTTGTTTGGAAAAAACTATAATTCTGTTTATGATGTATACTATACCCTTTCTATATTTGCTTTTAAGGAAGAAAAAATTGAAAAAGCTGTAGAGTATGGTAAGTTTGCCATAAATTGCAAAGATTATAAAAAATATCTTCCTATGTATTTCCAGCTTGGAATTTGTAACTATGCTTATTTAAACAATAAAGAAGAAGCAAGAAGAAATTTTTCGGACACTGCCCTTTTCTATGAAGAAACAAGTCTTTCATCATCAGGTTTATATTCAGACGCTATTTTTATGATGGCTTTGATAGATGAAGAAAACGGAAATTTTGAAACTTCAGCAAAACTTTACGAGAAATATTTAAAAATAAAAGAAGTAAGTACAGATGAAAGCCTTGAAATTGACAGTGAGATGCTTCAGGAAAGCATAAAAAAATCAATGATAAATAATTATAAAAAATATATATTTTATAATTATGCTATAGGCTGTGATCAGTTTATAGATTTAAAACTTAGGGTTTCAAAGCTTTATGGTCTTTGTAATCGCAGAGAAGATGAAATACGTTTATGTAAAGAAGCCTACGATAAACTTTGCTCTGTTAATTCAAAAAGTATAAAAAGATATCTTACGGCTCTTATGCTTGCAAATTATTACGAAAGCGACAAAAACTATATAGATTCAATGGAATATTATGAAGAAGCAAGAAAATTGGATATAAATAGTTTACAACAAGACGATAAGGATTTTAAAATTTATAAAAATTATCTTTATGATTATGCAGACTATCTTTATAAAAATGAGAGATTTGATAAAGCAAAATCTATTTATGAAGAACTTTATTCATTTAAGGATATAAAAGCAAATAAACAATTTAATAATCTTCTTGATATTTATAAAAGGGATAAAGAATTAAAAAAATATTTTAAACTTAAATTTTTCAAAGAAATATAAAATTTAGCTGTAAAGAAATAATTATTTCTTTACGGCTAAAATTATTATAAAGGTTTAAAAAACTAAAATTTAAACAGGAATTAAATATTTTTTAAAAAAATTAAAATATTTTTCACAAAAGATGTTGACAATATGAATTTTTTGGTGTATACTTCTAAAAGTCGGTTGCACTTTTAACCGTATGCCCAGTTAGCTCAGTTGGTAGAGCAGAGGACTGAAAATCCTCGTGTCCTTGGTTCGATTCCGAGACTGGGCACTTTTTATGTTTTAAATCCTCATTTATAATCTTTTTTAATCCTTAATTTAATTTATTTATTAAAAAAGCGGCAGGTTTGGGATACATGCTGTTTTTTTATTGAAAAAAATGCATACGTTAAAAAATAAGCCCTTTTCTTTTGAAAAGGGCTTATTTTTGTTGATAAGATGTTATATGTATGATATAGTTTTTACGAAGGGTGTAATTTTTAGGGGGAATAGCTATGAAATTTCAAAAAATTAAGTACATGTTATCTGGAGCCATTATATCTGCCATGGTATTTAATGTGATTCCAAGCGCTTACGCAAAAGTAAGCCAAATGAATATTCCTGTAACATACAAGAATATTAAAATTCTTGTTGATGGAAAACAGGTTTCAACCGATAAGGAACCTTTTATTTATGATGGGACAACTTATCTTCCTGTAAGAGCCGTAGGCGAAGCTGTTGGAAAAACTGTAACTTGGGACAGTAATACAAATACCGTAAAACTTTCTAGCTCATCAACAGATGAAACTAAATCTACAACAACATCATATTCAAGAACTAATCCTGCACCTGTTGGAACAGAACAAACATATACTTATAAAAGTAAATATGATACAGATTACAGTGTAAAAATAAAAATAACAGATTCTTACAGAGGGACTACAGCCTGGAATATGATAAAAGAAGAAAATATGTTCAATGAACCGGCGCCTGAAGGTAAGGAATATATTGTAGTAAAAATAAAAGCTGATGTTTTATCTGTTGAAAATGATGAGGCAGTTGATTTTTCAACATACGATTTCACACCTTTCAGTAAATCAGGAACAGAATATGAACAGCCAATTATGCTTGTTGATCCATCTCCTGTGTTTTCTGGAGCTGTTTATAAAGGTAGTTCACTTGAAGGCTATGCAGCCTTTCTTGTTGATAAATCTGACGATAGCCCAAGAGTTGTTTATGGAGAAGACTATAATGGTGCCGGTGGCGTATGGTTTAAAATAACAAAATAATTTATAAATTTAAGAATATATTTTAAAAAACCCTTCAAATTCAAAAAACTGTGATATATTATCACAGTTTTTTTATTTTTAATTAAAAGTATTTACAAGAGCTTATATAAAAACTTTTATTTCTTATAAAGGCAAATAAAGAAATTTTATTTGATAATGTCATCAAGCAAAGCCGTAATTTTTAAATTGTTTTCCGATTGAAGTATGGAAAGTTCCATTTTATTAATAATTGCCTCGGAAACAAACGAGC
>CALWSX010000096.1 GCA_944384285.1 uncultured Lachnospiraceae bacterium | reverse complement strand
CTATTTTTTTTAAATTTAAAATTGATGAAGTCTCATATTTACGTTGTTAAAAGCACTATTGTTTCAACATGCACTGTTGATGGAAACATATCAACAGGTTGTACATTTTCAAGCCTATATCCGCACTGTAAAAAATCTTTTAAATCTCTTGCTAAGGTAGATGGATCACATGAAACATAAACTATCTTTTTAGGTTTCATATTAACAACTGTCTGAATTACATTTTTTTCGCAACCTTTTCTAGGAGGATCCAAAATTACTATATCAGCAGTGAAACCCTCTTCATAAATTTCTGGTATAACTTCTTCAGCTTTTCCAGCTTTAAATTTTGCATTTTGTATATTATTAAGCTTTGCATTTCTTTTTGCATCTTCTATTGCTTGTTCTACAATTTCAACCCCAAAAACAGATTTTACATACTTAGCAATAAAAAGAGAAATACTTCCAAGACCACAATAAATATCTAATACATTTTCATTCCCAGTAAATTCCGCAAATTCAACAACTTTACTATAAAGCTTATATGTTTGTACAGGATTTACCTGGAAAAAAGAGAGTGCTGATATTTCAAATTTTATATCACCTATATAATCTGTTATATATGGATTTCCGTAAATAGTTTTACATCTTTCTCCAAGTATAACATTTGTTTTTTCTGTGTTTATATTTAAAATAACACTTTTTAAACCATCAATTTTTTTAAGTTCTTTAACTAAAAACTCAGATTTTGGAAGGCTTTTACCATTTATTATAATACATACCATAAAATCATTTGTAGTAAATCCAGTTTTAGTTAATACATGTCTAATTAACCCTTTATGACAAACCTCGTCATATACAGAAATATTATACTTATTTATAAAATCTTTTACAATTTTCAAAACTTTTTCATTATTTTTATGCTGAATTTCACAACATTCAATATCAACAATATCATGGCTTCTGAGAGAATAAAAGCCAATATCAATACCATTTTTACCTTTTTTCACAGGAAACTGAGCTTTATTTCTATAATAATATGGGTAATCCATACCTATTGTTTCAGACACAGAAACTCCTTTTATTCCACCAATTCTTTCAAGATTATCAAGAACAATTTTTCTTTTTATATTAAGCTGTTCTTTATAATCAATATGCTGAATTTGGCACCCACCACATCTTTTATAGTACTTACAAGTTGGTGTTATTCTGTTTTTAGACGGAGTTATTATTTCCATTAATTTCCCATATGCATAATTTTTTTTAACTTTTACAATCAAAATATTTAATATATCCCCAGGAATTCCTCCTTCAACAAAAACAGTAAAGCCTTCAATTTTTCCTATTCCTTCTCCCCTACTACCCAGATCATCAATTATAATTTTATAATTTTCATTTTTTATTACAGGTATTTCCATAACTACACCTTTTCTATTTTAAAACTATTCTATAATCAACAAATGAGGGTGAAAATTCACCCTCTAATTTTTATGTTAAAAATCTGACTTTCTTATATTTCTCATTAACATTTTTTGATATCCAACCCAATTTCCTTTTGTAGCATCGGCATCAATACTTTCTTCAATAACCTTTGTTTTTGCGTCCATTTCATCTGCACAATGAAGTATAAAAGCTTCAATTGTAGACGGAAGTTTTGGTGAACCATATTCATACTCACCATGGTGAGAAATCATACAGTGTTTTAAAAGATTTTCTAATGTTTCAGGGAATCCTTCTATTTTACATGCCTTTTTAGAAATAAGCTCATATCCAATTAAAATATGTCCAAGAAGCTGTCCCGCATCTGTATAATCATTTTCAGGCAATGAGGAAAGTTCAAAAACTTTTCCAACATCATGAATCATTGCTGAAGCAACAAGAATATCCCTGTTTACATATTTATACTTGTCAGACATAAAATCACAGATTTTAGTTACATTCAAAGAGTGTTCAACAAGCCCTCCCATATAACCATGATGAATATTTTTTGCTGCCGAATGAATAGGAAATTCTTTATTTATAAACTCATCATTTATGAATATTTCTGTTAAAAGTTGCTTTATATGTGAATTTTTAATAGTATTTATATATCCTAAAAATTCATCGTACATTTTTTTAATATCTTTTTCTGTTGTTGGAATATAATCTTCAGGATCATATTCTCCCTCAAGGCTTTTTCTTAATTTTTTTACATTGAGTTGAATTTCATTTTGATACACTGTTACTATAGCATCTATTTTAATAAAATCATTTTCCTCAAAGTTTTTAATATCTTTATTAATATCCCAAACCTTTGCATCAACTGTACCAGTTTTGTCTTTTAATTTCAGAGAATAATAATTTTTGCCTGTTTTAGATTTATACATTTGTTTAGATGTACATAAGTAATGATCTAAAACACTATCCCCCTCATGAAATTCATTAATATATTTCATTATTGCCTCCTGTAATTAAAATTTAAAACTAAACTCTGTCTTTAAGCTCAGTATATTTACGTCTAGGGCAAACATTCATATATGCAGGTCTTATAATTTTTCCAATATTTATAAGTTCTTCCATTCTATGCGAACTCCAACCGGAAATACGAGAAACTGCAAAAATAGGAGTATAAAGTTCTAAAGGAAGATTAAGCATTGAATAAACAAAACCACTGTAAAAGTCAATATTTGCACTTACACCTTTATACATTTTTCTTTTTCCTGCAATAACTTCTGGTGAGAGTTTTTCTACCAATGTATAAAGATTATATAAATCTGTAAGACCTTTTTCTTCAGAAAGATCTTTTACAAAACGTTTAAATATACATGCTCTAGGGTCAGATACGGAATAAATAGCATGACCCATACCATAAATTAAACCTGATCTATCAAATGCTTTTTTATCAAGCAAATCTGTAAGATATTGTTTTACTTCATCTTCATCTTTCCAGTCTTTAATATTCTTTTGCATATCTTCAAACATTCTTACAACTTTGATATTAGCACCACCATGTCTTGGACCTTTAAGAGAACCAAGTGCAGCAGCAATTGCTGAATATGTGTCTGTTCCTGATGAAGAAACAACATGTGTAGTAAATGTTGAATTATTACCACCACCATGCTCAGCATGAAGTACAAGTGCTATATCTAGAATTTTCGCTTCAAGAGGAGTAAACTTACTGTCTTTTCTAAGCATATGAAGAATATTTTCTGCAATTGAAAGGTCTTCTTTTGGTGGATGAATTATAAGACTTTCACCCTCATAATAATGTCTATAAACTTGATAACCATAAACTGACATAAGTGGGAAAACAGATATAAGTTGTAAACACTGTCTTAAAACATTTTCTGTAGAGATATCATCAGCTTTTTCATCATAAGAGTACATTGTGAGAACGCCTCTTGCCATGCTGTTCATCATATCACAGCTAGGTGCTTTCATTATTATATCTCTAACAAAAGTTGGTGGAAGTTTTCTGTATTTTGTAAGAAGATTTTTAAATTCTTCAAGATCTGTTTTATTAGGGAGCTCTCCAAAAAGTAAAAGGTATGTAACTTCTTCAAACCCAAATCTATTATCTTTTATAAATCCATCTACAATATCTCTTATGTCAATACCTCTGTAATAAAGTTCTCCAGCAATCGGAACTTCAACACCATCAACTATTTTATTTTGTTGTATTTCTGAAATTTCTGTAAGACCAGTTAAAACACCTTTACCATTTAAGTCTCTTAACCCTCTGTTTACTTTATATTTTGTATACCATTCTTTTTCTATAGAACTATTTTTATGGCATTTATCATTTAATTTTAAAATTTCAGGCGTAATTCTCGAAAATTCTTCTCTTAAGTTTTCCATACTTCTCCTCCTTATGTAGTTTTAGATTAGTTTTATAAAAATATATCATATATAATATTTAAAAATGAATTGCCTTATATTATATCACATATTTTAGTGTATTAAAATATTTTATTGCACTAAATAACTTAAATTTTTTAAATCAGAAAAAAAGACTGTCTTTTATTGACAGTCTTTAATAATTCTTTATTGTTTTACCATTTTGTTAATTTCTTTTTTTAATCTTAATATAATTTTCTTTTCAAGTCTAGATATATATGACTGAGATATCCCTAAAATATCAGCAACTTCTTTTTGAGTTTTTTCTTCGCCATTATTTTCAATTCCGAAACGTAATTTAACAATTCTTTTTTCTCTGCCGGAAAGTTTTCCAATAGCTTTTTTCAAAAGATCTCTGTCAACTTCTTCTTCAAGGCTTTTATATATAATATCATTTTCAGTCCCTAAAATATCAGATAATAATAATTCATTTCCTTCCCAATCAACATTTAATGGTTCATCTATAGAAACTTCTGCTTTTACTTTACTGTTTCTCCTTAAATACATGAGTATTTCATTTTCTATACACCTTGACGCATATGTTGCAAGTTTTATAT
>CALWSX010000095.1 GCA_944384285.1 uncultured Lachnospiraceae bacterium | reverse complement strand
GGTTCTGATGATTGTACTTTGAAATATGAGGCTGCGGATAAAGGTGCGGTTGTTATAAAACAAAAAACATTCTATCATAAAGATGCTATTGACCTTGTTTTGCAAGAGCTTATAAGTGAAAAAGACGGTGTTATTAAATCAACTAAGGATATTTGGGCTGTTGGCCATAGAATAGTACATGGTGGAGCATATTTTAATAAGTCTGCTATTGTAGACGATGATGTTATAAATAAGCTTGAACAATGTATCTTGCTTGCACCTTTACATACTCCTGCGAATATTACAGGTATTCGTGCCTGTCAGACACTTCTTCCTGGTGTTCCTGAAATTGTTGTTTTTGACACTGTATTCCACAATACTATGCCTAAAAAAGCTTATACATATGGTATACCTAAAAAGCTTTCTGAAAAACACAACATAAGAAAATACGGCTTCCACGGAACAAGCCATAGCTATGTTTCAAAAAGAGTTATGCAATATCTTGATGTACCTGTGGAAGAAAGTAAAGTTGTTATATGCCATCTCGGAAACGGTGCCAGCATAAGTGCTGTAAAAGGCGGAAAATGTATAGATACATCTATGGGCTTTACTCCTCTTGACGGACTTGTAATGGGTACTAGATGTGGTTCTATTGACCCTGCGGCAGTTCTTTTCCTTATGGAAAGAGAAAACCTTACACCTCTTGAGGCAGACAGACTTCTTAACAAGAAATCCGGTCTTTTGGGTATATCCGGAGTATCAAGTGACTTCAGAGATGTTGAAATTGCGGCAATGGAAGGAAACGAAGACGCAAAAGATGCCCTTGAAGTTTTCAAATATCGTATAGCTACAACAATAGGAGGGTATATTACTGCTTTAGGCGGAATAGATGCTCTTGTGTTTACTGCCGGTATCGGAGAAAATTCCATAACTACAAGAGAGGGTATTTGTGAATATTTTGAATATTTAGGGCTTAAGCTTGATAAAGATAAAAATAATGTACGAAATGATGAACGTGAAATATCCGCCGATGATTCAAAAGTTAAAGTATTTATTATTCCTACAGACGAAGAGATTGAAATAGCAAGAGAAGTTAAACAGTTACTTGACAAATAATATATAGGTATGTATAATATTTAGGTACGACTGTAGGGAGATTTTTCGCAAAATACGGGATTTTCTCTTTACTATTTTAATTGTTTGCTATAATTTTTTAAAAAGGAAGAGAAAAATGCTTATTAATATTAAGGATTTTAAGGCTGATGTTAACAAAATATCTTTAAATTTCAGCCAAAATATTCAAGATGTAAACGATTTTCCCGATGTCGTTAAGTTTTTATCGCCTGTTTCTTTCACCGGAAAAGTTGAAAAAACAGATGATTTTTACACTGTAACGGGAAAAATCCATACCGATGTTTGTATGAACTGTGTTCTTTGTTTGGAACCTGTTGATATTTCTATTGATTGTGATTTTTTCCAAAAATACGCCAATGTTGATACAAAGGAAGATGAAACGGAATTTTTCCAAGGTGATTGTATTGATATTTTTAAGGCGCTTAAGGACACAATTATTTGCGAAATACCTATGAAAGTCTTATGCAGAGAAGACTGTAAGGGCTTATGCCCAAAGTGTGGGAAAAATCTTAATTTAGGAGATTGTACCTGCGACAACACTAAGTATAACGAAAGTTTTAAAAGCTTACGTGCTATGTTTAATCTTGATGAGGAGGTGTAATAAATGGCAGTACCAAAGGGACGTGTGTCTAAATCAAAAAGAGATATGAGAAAAGCTCAGACATGGAAAATTGCTACACCAAGCTTAGTAGCTTGCAGCAAATGCGGTGAATTAATGATGCCTCACAGAGTTTGTAAGGCTTGCGGTACTTACAACAAAAAGGAAGTTGTAAGTGTTGACTGATAAAATTGCCGTTTAAGACAGTTCTTGTTTTTGGGAACTGTCTTTTTTGTTTTTGTAAAATTTTTTATTTATGAATTAAAAAAACCTTGCTGGGAAGGGGTAATCCCGCAAGGCTTTATGGTGGGTATGTTGTTTGTAAAAAAAGTAAGAGATTTAAGTTTTTGGGAAACTTATTTTAAAGTAAAAATTTTTTTTAAAAATAGAATTTTAAGAGCAAAGTTAAATTATTACTGCTGTTCCAGTAACACTTACCATTAGCATACCGTTATCGGCTCCGAGGATTTCATAATCGACATCTATTCCGACAACAGCATTTGCACCCAAAGCATAGGCTCTTTCCATAAGCTCTGATAATGCGCTTTGTCTTGCTTCTGTGAGCTCATCTTCGTAGCCCTGTGAGCGACCACCGAATATATTTCTAAGGCCTGCCCCGATATCTTTAAAAACGTTTATACCTGTGATAACTTCACCGAAGACAATACCTTTATATTCTTTAATGGTGTGTCCCTCAATGTTTGGGGTTGTTGTAACGATCATAGTATCCTCCTTTCTTTTTTCCAACTTTTTTAATACAGAGATTTTTATTTATATTTTGGGGAAAAAATGAAAAACATTTAGCATTTGTCTTTTTATAACATTTTTCTCTCTGTATTGATCTTATTATAACACAAAAAATTGCCAAATTTTATTTTTAATAAAATTCTAATATATTTTTAAGAAATAGAATTTTTTTATCAGTTTCTCGTAATATTTTTATCTTTAATATTATTATGATAATAAGCTTGTTTTAATTAAATAATTATTTTATATGATTATGACAAAAAAGTATCGTATTTTTAAGGGATTATATAATATTAGACGAATAATTTTGTTTTATTTGTATAATTGTAAATACATAAAGATAAAAGTAACAGATTTTAATGTTTTTTGTATTTTTCTATTGAAAATATATTGAAAAGATGTTATATTCTTTGTATCGTAAACAAATGTACCTCACAGAGAAACAGGAGAAAAGTATGAGTATTGATAAAAAATATTATATTGTAGATAAAAATGTTTTGCCTGAGGTCTTTTTAAAAGTTATGGAGGCAAAAAACTTGCTGGAAAGCGGGAAAGAAAAAACCGTACAAGATGCTGTTGCTAAAGTAGGAATAAGCAGAAGCGCTTTTTATAAATACAGAGAGTCTATTTTTCCGCTTTACGAAAATTCAAGAGGAAAAACAGTTACTCTTGGTATTAGTTTAAATGATGCTTCCGGGCTTTTGTCTGAAATATTAAATACTATCGCAAGAGCAGGAGCAAATATATTAACAATAAACCAAAATATACCTATGAACGGTATAGCGAATGTTACTATTACTATTGAAACAAACTATATGAAAATGGATCTTGGAGATCTTATTTCAAGAATTGAAAGTTTAAGTTTTGTTGTTCAAATTAAAATTATAGCAAGGGAGTAGATTTAAATATGATAAATATAGCCTTACTTGGATGTGGCGTTGTTGGTTCAGGTGTTTATAAAGTTATTACAGAAAATCAGGATATTTTAAAACAAAAGATGGGTAAAAACATTAATATTAAATATATCCTTGACAGAAAAGACTTTGAGGGTGAACCTTTCGCACATCTTATAGTAAAAGATTTTGAAACTATTGTAAATGATGATGACATTAAAGTTGTTGTTGAAGTTATGGGTGGGGTTGATTTCCCTTATTCATGTGTAAAAAGATGCCTTTTGAGCGGAAAACATGTTGTTACTTCAAATAAAGCTCTGGTTGCGGAACATGGCGCAGAGCTTTTAGATATTGCAAGAGAAAAACAGATTAACTTTTTGTTTGAAGCAAGTGTAGGTGGCGGTATTCCTATTCTTCGTCCTCTTATTTCTTCTATTACTGCTGATAAAGTTTTGGAAATCAGCGGTATTTTAAACGGAACTACAAACCACATCTTGACACTTATGAGTGAAGATGGTGAGGATTATGAAAAAGCTCTTTTAGATGCACAAAAAAGAGGGTTTGCAGAAGCAGACCCTACAGCAGACGTTATGGGACACGATTCCTGCCGTAAAATTGCTATCCTTTCTTCTCTTGCTTATGGAAAAACTGTTTATTACAAAAATATCCATACAGAAGGTATTACTCATATTACACCGGAAGATATTAAATTTGCGGAAAAAATGGGTTATGTTATAAAACTTCTTGGAAAAAGCAAAATTTTGGGTGACAAAGTTTTTGCTATGGTTGCGCCTTATTTCCTTAAGAAAACACATCCTCTTGCAATGGTAAGAGGCGTGTATAACGCTATTTTTGTACGTGGAAATATGGTTGGAGAAACAATGTATTACGGTATGGGTGCCGGAAGTTTGCCTACTGCAAGCGCTGTTGTTTCTGACGTTATTGACTGTATTAAACATATTAACAAAAATGTTATCGTTGACTGGAAAAATGAAGATATTTCCATTTTAGATATTAATGATGCTTTAGTAAGTGCATTTTTAAGATTTGAGTATAAAAATCTTGATGATTTTATAAATTCTGTTAAAATAGAGTTTAACACATACGAAATTGTAAAACTTGATGATTTATCGGACGAAGTTGCTCTTGTTGTAAAAGGTGAAACAGAAAAAGTTTTATCAGAAAAAATTAAAAACCTTTCAAGTAAAGGCTTTAAACTTCATAATATGATACGTATAGAGGAGAATTAAAATTATGCTTCATGTAAAGGTTCCGGCAACATCGGCAAATATGGGGTCTGGTTTTGACAGTATCGGTGTGGCTCTTTCGTTGTATAATGATATTTATGTTGAAAAAATAAAAAGCGGGCTTGAAATTGTTTCAAAAAGTCCAAATAAATTTATTCCGACCGATAAAAATAATTTGATTTACAAAACAATCTGTGATTTTTATGATAATGTTGGAATGAAAGTTCCCCCTTTAAGGATTATTCAGGAAGATAATATTCCTATAACAAGAGGTTTGGGCAGCAGTGCGGCTTGTATTATAGGCGGGCTTATGATTGCTAACAAATTATCGGGGGTTAATTATTCAAAAGAAGTTTTGGCGGATATCGCAGCTAAAATAGAAGGACATCCGGATAACTCTACGCCGGCAATTTTGGGCGGTATGTCAGTTGGAGCTCTTACAGAGTCCGGACTTAAATATGTAAATATTGATATGCCAGAAAATATTGTTTTTGCGGCTATGGTGCCTGATTTTCATCTTTCGACTACTGCGTCAAGAGGTGTACTTCCTAAAAACTACGACAGAAAAGACGTTGTTTTTAATGTTTCAAGAGCAGCACTACTTATTGCATCTATGATGACAGGGAAGTATGAAAATCTTTCTAGCGCTATGGAAGACAGAATTCACCAGCCATATAGAAAAACTCTTATTAAAGATATGGATAACATATTTGAAACCGCTATGCAAAGAGGAGCAAAAGCTACTTACTTAAGCGGGGCAGGCTCTACTCTTATGGCCATTATCACAGATGAACAAAAACTTTGTTTTGAAAATGAGATGAAGGGTTACTTAAAAACTTTAGATGATAAATGGGAACTTATGATTTTAAAGCCTGATACAATGGGAGCAAGATTTATAAACGATTAATTGTTAGGAGGAAGTTCATGTTAATTGTTCAGAAATTCGGGGGAAGCTCTGTTGCTGACAACGAAAGAATATTTAAAGTCGCAAGACGTATAACAGAACGATATAAAGAAGGAAATGATATTATAGTTGTCTTATCGGCACAGGGTAAAACGACAGACGAGCTTATTAAAAAAGCGTATTCTATAAATCCAAAACCAAGCAAAAGAGAACTTGATATGCTTTTAGCTACTGGAGAACAGCAGTCGGTTGCACTTATGGCTATGGCAATAAGAAGTTTAGGCTTCCCTGTTATAAGCCTTAATGCTGCACAGGTTGGTATTCGTACAACCTCTGCATATGGAAACGCAAGAATAAGAACTATAAATACAGAAAGAATAGAACAGGAACTTGTTAGAAAAAATATTGTTCTTATAACAGGTTTCCAGGGTATTAATAAATATGACGATATTACCACTCTTGGAAGAGGCGGTTCAGATACATCAGCAGTAATGCTTGCGGCTGTAACTCACGCTGACAGTTGTGAAATATATACAGACGTAGACGGAGTTTATACAGCAGATCCTCGAATTGTTCCAAATGCAAGAAAACTTGACGAAATTAGCTATGATGAAATGCTTGAATTTGCGGCTTTAGGCGCAAAAGTTCTTCATAGTCGTTCAGTTGAAGTTGCGAAGAAATACAACGTTAATTTGGTTGTAAGAAACAGTTTAAACGAAAATCCAGGAACAGTGGTTAAGGAGGAATGTCAAGTGGAAAGAATGTTAATCAGCGGAGTTGCTGTTGATAAAGATATATCTAGAATTGCAGTTATAGGAATACCTGATGAGCCTGGAATGGCGTTTAAGTTATTCTCTCTTATGTCAAAGGCTAAGGTAAGCGTTGATATTATACTTCAGTCCGTTGGACGTGACGGTACAAAAGATATCTCATTTACAGTTTCAAAAGGTGACTTAGTGGATACTTTAAAAGTTTTGGAAGAACACAAAGGTATGCTTAGCGCAAAAGAAATTACTCACGATGATGAAGTTGCAAAAGTATCTGTTGTAGGAGCCGGAATGGCAACAAATTCAGGTGTTGCAAGTCTTATGTTTGAAGCGCTTTATGATGCCGGAATTAATATTAATATGATTTCAACTTCAGAAATTAAAATTTCCGTACTTGTAGATTCTGCAAGAGCAGATGAGGCGGTTGCCGCTATTCATGATAAATTTAAACTTGCTACTATGGGTCTTAAAGCATAAAATTTTGTTAGTAATGATCTTTGTTTAATATAAACAGGGAAAAAATGACAAATTTTATAATAAAAATTAAAAAAAGTGCATAAAAAATAAATTAGGCAGTATTTAATATTGACGTGATTTGTTTTCTTGTGTATAATTACTTAGTGTGTAATTTGGGTAAAGGGTTTTCTCTCTATCACGTTGCACAATCAATCTCAGCAGTCGGAGGGAGGGAAATTCATGTCAGAGGTTAGAGTAAAAGAAAATGAAACTTTAGATAGTGCTCTTCGCCGTTTTAAAAGAACTTGTGCGAAAGATGGTATCATGGGCGAAGTTCGTAAAAGAGAACACTATGACAAACCAAGCGTAAAACGTAAAAAGAAATCCGAAGCTGCAAGAAAACGTAAATTCAAATAATTTTTAATTTTCGTTTTTATCTGCAGGAATTAAGGCGCTGCTAAAGGCTTTGATTTATAAGTTTTTGGCTACGTGGTTTTATTTAATCACTTTTTGTTAGATTCCTTCGGAATATTTGTTGAGAGCGATACTTTGCTTTATGCCGGATTTATTCAAGGCTTTTGCATATTGGTGTCTTAGTAATTTAAAAGTTTAGAAATTTTAGGTATTTCCTTTTTTGGAAATACCTTTTTTCATTTTTAAACGAAATATAATAAAATATTTCCCGGGACATAAAAAACCGCCCATATGGGCGGTAAGATTTTTTAAGCTCTTGCTTTTTTATAAATTTTTGATCCCAGATTATAAATTGTATTTATTATAAGCGATAAAACAAAAGAGCAACAAAATACAAATAAAACCATAATAAAGAAATAAGGTAATTTATTTAGCATTTCCGGTATTTTTGCGTTAAGTATAGGATATGCGTATGAGTCGAATATGTAGGACACAAGATATATACAAAATGAAAGGTCGGCAATTTTAAAAAATATGTATTTTAAGCCTTTTTTCATTTTTGAAAGGTCCGTACTTACAAAAAGATTAAACAAAAGAGCTGATGTTATAACGTTTTGATATCCTCCCCAGTTTACAAACATACTCCATTTAAAGTTATGCCCAAAATTATAAAAATAGTTTATTAAAGAAAATACCAAAACTGCGAGAACGAATAATAATATATTAACAACAGGTTTTATTTTTATAGGGTATTCTCTTAAATATGAGCCTATAAAATAATATGTAACAGGGTATATGTTTTCCCACCAAAAAGGCAATATCTTTATTCTTGAATTAAAAATTGTCGGTATGGTGGACATAAAAAGCATTACAAATATAAGTATCTTTTTGTTTTTCTCTGTTTCTAAACTTGAGTATGCAGCGTTTAAAAAAGGGATAATAAGAAAAAGTCCCAAATACATTTCTACATACCATGCATAATTTGAACCTGTAAAATTAAGTATATCAAGAACAACTTGCTTAATTGAAAAAACATAGCCCGGAAGTACATAGCTTTTATAGATTGAACAAACTATACTTGATAAAATATAGAGAATAAGAACTCTTGATACAGAAAAGAAATATTTTTTTGATAAAACTTTATTTTTTGCAAGAAAACCTGTAGTTATCAAAAAAAGCGGAACACAAACCATAAAAAGCGTTCGCATAAAAACCATAACAAACATTCTTTTCCCTAAAACGGGGGTGTTATAAAAACCTGCATTTAGAAAAAAATGAACGGAAATAACAGAAAGTACGGCTATGGTTTTAATAATGTCTATGCCGGGATTTCTTTTCTCAAGACTTACGGACACGGGTATACATCTCCTTAAAAAACGTTTATTTTTTTAAGTTTACCATATAGAAATAATAAAAACAACAATATAGGCAATATATGTAATTTTTACGCAGATTAAGTAAAAAGGAATTATAAAAAGCTATCGGTTGATCCGATAGCTTTAAAAATTATGCGTTTACAATTACTGAAAAATCATCTTTTAAGCTTGCGCTTCCAACAAGTCCTCCGTCAATGTTTTCCATTTTGAAAAGTTCAGAGGCAGTTTTTGTATTAACGCTTCCGCCATAAAGAATTATGATTTTTTCTCCAAATTCTTCTACGTAAAGCTCTTTTACACAATTTCTTATAGTAAGACACATTTCTTCAGCCTGTTCATTTGTTGCTGTGTTTCCTGTGCCAATAGCCCAAATAGGTTCGTATGCTATAACAATGTTTTTTGCATCTTCTTTTGAAATGCCATAAAGAGCTGATTTAATCTGAGTTCTAATAAAATCATATTCAATGCCTCGTTCTCTCTGAGAGAGTGTTTCACCACAACAAAGAATAGGTTTTAAATTGTATTCAAGCGCTTTTTTAACTTTTTTGTTTATAATTTCGTCAGTTTCGTTAAAAAGTGAACGTCTTTCTGAATGGCCTATAATAACATATTCTACACCGCATTCTGAAAGCATTTTTGCAGATACTTCGCCTGTATATGCCCCTTTTTCTTCAAAGTAGAGGTTTTGTGCACCTACTTTTATATTTGTGTCTGAGAGGGCATTTACAGCTGCTGAAATATCTGTAAATGGAACACAGAAAATTACATCTGCATTTTTATCTAAATCATTAGTTTTGAACTTTTCCAAAAAAGAAGCAGTTTCTTTATGTGTAAAGTTCATTTTCCAATTTCCTATTACTGTTTTTCTTCTGTTCATATTTTTTTTGCATCCTTTTTTATTATTTATTGTCAATAGCAGAAATTGCAGGAAGTTCTTTTCCTTCCAAAAGTTTTAAAGAAGCTCCGCCGCCTGTTGAAACATGAGTAATTTTATCGCTTAAGCCTAAAGTGTTAACTGCTGCCGCAGAATCTCCACCGCCTACTATTGTAATTGCGTCTTTAAGTTCTGCCAAAGCTTTAGCAACTGCTGTAGTTCCGTTTGCAAATATAGGTGTTTCAAAAACGCCCATAGGACCATTCCAAATAACTGTTTTTGCGTCTTTAAGAGCATCTGTAAACATTTTTGCTGTTTCTTCCCCTATGTCAAAGCCCATATATCCGTCAGGAATGTCATTTGCAGGTACTGTCATATATTCCGCATCGTTTGATAATTCTTTTGCTACAACAGTATCTACAGGAAGAAGCATTTTTACGTTGTTTTTCTTTGCTTTTTCTATCATTTCCTTAGCATATTCGATTTTGTCTTCTTCAAGGAGAGAATCGCCTATTTTTCCGCCTAAAGCTTTTGAAAATGTATAAGCCATTCCGCCGCCTATGAGTAAAGTGTCAACTTTATCAAGAAGTTTGTTTATTAAATTAATTTTGTCTGAAACTTTAGCACCGCCTAAAATCGCTACTAAAGGACGTACAGGATTATCTATAGCTTCGCCTAAAATTTTGAGTTCTTTAAGAACAAGATAGCCTACAGCTGATTCTTTTACATAAGCGCAAACGCCAGCTGTTGAAGAATGTTTTCTGTGTGCTGTTCCGAAAGCATCAAATACAAATATGTCGCAAAGGCTTGCAAGATTTTTTGAAAATTCTTCTCCATTTTCAGTTTCTTCTTTGCAAAATCTTGTGTTTTCAAGGAGTATAACATCTCCGTCTTTCATTTCGCTTACTGCTTTTCTTGCGTTTTCACCTACTACATTATCGTCTTTTGCAAATACAACTTCTTTGTTAAGAAGTTCGGAAAGTCTTTTTGCAACAGGCGCAAGAGAAAATTCGTCTTTTGGCTCTCCTTTTGGTTTTCCCAAGTGTGAGCAGAGTATAACACGTCCGCCATCGTCCATAAGTTTTTTGATTGTTGGTATGGAAGTTGTAATTCTAATGTCGTCAGTAATTACGCCGTTTTTTAAAGGTACGTTAAAGTCACAGCGAACCAATACTCTTTTGCCTTTTACGCACAAATCATCTACAGTTTTTTTAAGCATATTTTTGCCTCCTTGTATTTTTATGGCGAATTTATTTAAAAATTTTAGTTATAATTTATATTGTGGGGAAAATTATATACTCCCACACTTAGCAAGTATACCTTAAAACATTAAAAAATTCAATAATATTTGATAGATATTGGGATATGTGATAAAATAACAATGTTGAGTAATTTTTAAAGCCTTGAATTAAGGCTTTTATTTATAATAAAATTAAAATGAGGTATGAAAATGAAAAAAATACTCTTAATTACAACAGGTGGAACTATAGCGTCAGTACCTTCAAAAGAGGGTTTATCACCAACAGATGAAGATATTGAATTTTTATATATGGTAAGAAATCAAACTTGTGGTTATGAAGTTTTTGTGGAAAAACTTTTTAATCTTGATAGCTCAAATATTCAGCCTGAAGAGTGGAGAACTATTGCAAAAAAAATATATGATGAATATCAAAATTATGACGGAATAGTAATTGCCCATGGTACAGATACAATGGCTTATACTGCTGCAGGTCTTTCATTTATGTTAAGAAATCTTCCTATACCTGTGGTTTTAACAGGCTCACAGCTTCCTATTTTCAATCAGCTTACAGATGCTGCCGATAATTTAAGAAGTGCTTTTGCTATGGCGGCTTCGGGATATCCTGGAGTATTTGTTGCTTTTAACAGAAAAATTATACTTGGAACACGTGCAGTAAAAGTACGTACAACTGCTTTTGATGCTTTTGAAAGTGTTAACAGTCCGCTTGCTGCTGTTATTAATTCAAACGGACTTAATGTAAATGAGGAAGTTATACCAAGAATAAAAGGTAAATTTGTACTTGAGGACAAGCTTTGTTCTGATGTTTTCTTAATTAAGCTTACACCTGGTTTAAATCCTGAAATTTTTGATATGCTTCTTAACATGAATTACAAAGGATTGGTAATTGAGGCTTTTGGAGCAGGTGGTATGCACTTTGTAAGACGTGATTTAATATCAATGCTTCAAAAGGTTGTTGATAAAAATATTGCCGTTGTTGTATGTAGTCAGTGTCTCTATGAAAGAAGCGACTTTTCTATTTATCAAACAGGCAAAAAAGCTCTTGAAACAGGGGTTATACAAGGTTATGACATGACAAGCGAGGCTGCTGTTACAAAATTAATGTGGGCGCTTGGAAAGAATATACCTATTTCAGAAATAAAGGATTTATTTTCAAAGAACTTTGTTGGAGAAATTTCTTTTGGAGATAATATCTAAATTTTTTAGCTGTAGTTTTTTAAATTACAGCTTTTTTAAAAATTAATCTTTACTAAAAAACTACAGTTTAAGAAAGGGGGGAGACTGTGTTTCGGCGTAAGTTTTTTGAAATATTCATTGAAAATGTATATGGGAGCATGCCAAAATCAAAAAAGATAGATACAATAAAAAATGATGCGGTTTCATTATGCCTTCAGAAATTTGAAGAATTGAAAAAAGAAGGAATGAGTGATAATGAGGCGGTTTCTCATATTATAAAAGAATATGGAACAGAACATAAATTAAGGGAAATTTTAAATTATGAGATAGATGAAAATATGCTTATATCAAAAGAAGAAATAGAAAAGCATATTTCAAAAACAAGAAAAAAAGCTGCGACTTACAGCATAAGTTTGGCTCTTATAATTTTGTATCTACCATATTATGTGTTGTGGGAAGTTTATGGACCGGCATATAATTTGCCTATAATAATACTTTTGATACTTGTTATGGTCATTTCCGGGCTATTAAATAAGACTAAAAAAATAAGTTATAAAAATAATTATTTTACACAGGAGGCCAGTGATTTAATATCAGAATATCACAGTCTTTATGGCAGAAAACTTATAATAGGTTTTATAACGGCTTCTGCGTTCCTTATAATGTTCAGCAAGACATTCATAATTCTTTTTTTTGATAAGCTTATTCCTTTTAACCAAAAAATATGGATTGGGAATATTCATATTACAGGAGCATTATTTGTATTTTTAATGATAAATAACGGTATGAAATTTCATAATATGAACAGAATGTCAAGCAAAGAGGTTTCAAAAAAATATAACCGTTATTTTTTAAGATGTGTTTTATATACTCTTTTGTATGTTTTGGTAATGTACCTTATTACAGGTATGCTTCTTATTAATAATGAACACATATCTGTTTCTGCATTTGAATTTGGGTCTATTGCATATTTTGTTATGTTTTCCGTTGTTTTTCTTGGCTTAAGGAAAAATTATGTTGCAAAAGTAAGAAGGATTAATATTGTTAAAAAGGCGGTAACAGTTTTAACTGTGTTTTTGATAATATTTTATAACTCTATGTCCTCGGGATCATGGGTTTTACAGCCATATATTTCTACAATTCCTGCAGTTTCCCATAATGATAATGAGATATCATATGACAGTGAAACGGGTGTTTACAGCATTACATCAGAAGAAGATGATTTTAAAATTTTACAGCTTACAGACATTCATTTGGGCGGAAGTGTTTTTTCATCTGATAAAGATAAAAAGGCTCTTGATGCGGTTTATACTCTTATTGAAAATACGAAACCTGATCTTGTTATTGTAACAGGGGATTTTGTATTCCCTCTTGGTGTATTTTCATTTTCTTTTAATAATTTTGTACCTATGGTGCAGTTTTGCTCGTTTATGCGTAATATTGGTGTGCCTTGGGCTTTCGTATACGGGAACCACGATACAGAAGTTTTGGCAACTCATTCAAAACGTGAGCTTAATAAGCTTTTTGAAAAGTTTTCATACAATGAAACTTCTTCAAACCTTCTTTACACGGACGTACAGCCAGATATTACGGGAAGAAGCAAC